>JAQXIP010000090.1 GCA_029007845.1 Clostridiales bacterium | reverse complement strand
GAAGGGAGATCTGCGTCGTTCTCTTGGTATCGTGCTTCAGGATACCCATCTGTTTACCGGGACGGTACGGGAAAACATCCGGTTTGGGAAACTGGATGCTACGGAAGAAGAGATTGTGGCAGCTGCCAAACTTGCAAATGCAGATGGATTTATCCAGAGACTTCCGCCAGGATATGATACAATGCTTACTGGAGACGGTGCGGCGTTAAGTCAGGGACAAAGACAGCTCCTTGCCATTGCCAGGGCTGCGATAGCGGATCCTCCGGTGCTGATTCTGGATGAGGCGACCAGCTCTATTGACACAAGAACAGAACGGATCGTTCAGGAAGGAATGGATCGTTTGATGCATGGCAGAACCACATTTGTCATCGCCCATCGTCTGTCTACCGTGAAAAATTCCGATTGTATCATGGTACTAGAGCAGGGCAGGATTATTGAGAGGGGAACCCATCAGCAGTTGATTGAGGAGAGAGGAAAATATTATCAGCTGTATACTGGGAATTCAATCAGTGGTTAGAAAATCTGTCTGGATGACTGGTTTGGTGAACTGGAACTGGGGGTGTCCAGTGTGCGCAGCGAAAGACTTGTGAAAGAAACTATGCTGCAGGGATCTGAGCATCCGGCATTTACCTGGCTGAAGGATCAGAAACGATTAAAAAAGATGATGGAGGAATTTTAATATGCTTGAAATAAAAAATATGTCCAAAACGTATCAAGGTGGAAAACCTGCGGTCAAAGATTTAACACTTACCGTAAATGCAGGGGATATCTATGGGTTTATCGGCCATAATGGAGCAGGAAAAACGACTACCATTAAATGTATCGTGGGAATTCATGGTTTTGAACAGGGACAGATTCTGGTGGATGGAATGGACGTGGAAAAAGAGCCTCTCGCCTGCAAAAAGAGGATGGCATATATTCCGGATAATCCGGATCTTTATGACTATCTTACCGGAATCCAGTATTTAAACTTTATTGCTGATATTTATGAGATATCAAAAGAGGAAAGAGAGAAACGCATCCGGAAAGAAGCAGAAGACTTTGGTATCTACCCTGCTCTGGGCGATTTGATTTCTACTTATTCTCATGGGATGAAACAAAAACTCGCTATTATAGGGGCACTCATTCATGAGCCAAAGCTATTGATTTTAGATGAGCCTTTTGTGGGACTTGATCCGGAGGCTTCCCTGATTCTGAAAGAGAAAATGCGTGCACTTTGTGAGAAGGGCAGTGCCATCTTTTTTTCTACCCATGTACTGGAGGTGGCTCAAAAGCTGTGCAACCGGATTGCCGTAATTTCAAAAGGAAAGCTTATGGTGGAAGGAGATACGAAGGAACTTACGAAAGATAAGTCACTAGAAGACGTATTTATGGAGGTGGTCGCTCATGGGAAGGCAGATTAGATTGTTGACAAAGCTTTCCGTTTGCAATTTGTTTGGGTGGAATGAGATCCGCTTTACAAAAGATGCGAAGAAAAAGGCACGATACGGTCTGATGGGGGGATTATGGGTTTTCCTGATTGGAATGCTTGTGCTGTATGTCTGTTCCACGAGCTATGGACTGTGCTATCTGAAAATGGGAAGTCTTGTGCCAGCGGTACTGTCCATGTGTGTGTCAGTGGTTGTATTTATGTTTACACTTTTTAAGGCAGGACCGGTTCTCTTTGACCAGAGAGCCTATGAGCGTCAGATCACGCTTCCGGTTACGGTGCAGGCGGTAATTGTGAGCCGTTTTTTAAGTATGTATCTTACCTGCCTGCTTCTTGGTCTGCTTGTCATGCTTCCGGGGATGGTGGTATATGGAGTGCTGGAACAGCCGGGTTTCTTCTTTTATCTGTATGGTATCATTGGCTGTCTGTTTCTTCCACTGCTTCCTCTTACAGCTGCCTCAGTGATCGGAGCGGTTATCACCGGGATCAGTGTAAGATGGAAAAAGAAAAAACTTGTGGAGATTGTGCTTTCTCTTCTGGCAGTCTGTGTTCTGTTTTTTGGCAGTATCTGGATGTCCCGCATGGAGGAGACAGAGATGAAAGATTTTTTTCTTCATCTGGCAGATCTGCTTGAGAAGCAGATTGGGACACTGTATCCTCCTGCTGTCTGGCTGTCTAAGGCTATGGTTGATGGGCGGATTGGAGAGCTTTTGCTGTTTCTTTCTGTTTCTTTTGGCTGCTTTCTTGTCTTTCTTTTCATTTTGCAGGCTTTTTATGAAAAGATCTGTAACTGCTTAAGTGCCAATGAAGCAAGCCGGGATTATGAGATGAAAACACTATCAATAAAACCGGTTCGTCAAAGCATGGTTGAGCGGGAACTGTGCCATTATTTTTCTTCGACGGTATATGTGACCAACACGATGGTTGGCTATGTCCTTATGGTGGTAATTACTTTGGCGGTTGTGATCATGGGAACCGAAAAGCTGGAACATATGGTTGGATTACCGGGAATCGTGGAAAGAGTCCTTCCGGTTATGCTGGGAGCAATGCCAGTTCTCATGCCTATCTCTTCAAGTTCCATATCAATGGAAGGAAAACAGTGGTGGCTGATTCAGACATTGCCGGTGCAAAAAAAAGATGTGATACAGAGCAAGATCTGGGCAAACCTCATAGTTGTGTTTCCGTTCTACCTTGTGTCAGAGATGATTGCCTTGATTGCATTAAAGCCTGGGGTAGTAAGTGCATGTTGTCTTTTGGTCGTTCCGGCAGTTTACATTGTATTTGGAGCCCGGATGGGAGTTTTGATTAACCTTATTTTCCCGGTTTTTGACTGGGACAACGAGACGAGAGTTGTAAAGCAGAGTGCTGCAACCTTTGTCACGATGCTGGCAGGCGCTATTGTGGGGATGGTGCCACTGGCGGTATTGATCTATTCTACAAGCATTCCGGCCTTAGTGGTTGACACAGTGGTTGTTCTGGTTTTAGTAGTTGTTATGTTTGGTGCGGAACATATCTATAAGCGTAGATGGGGTCAGACCTGGTAATTGCCTCATTACGTAAACTTTACAATCTTTTACGTTTTTATGCAATAACCGGTTTTAAAGATGTGCTACGATAAGCACATGAAAACATATAATCATTTATTTCAAACAATGGAGCAATTTTGTAACTATCTGGATGGAATTGAATTAGATAGAAACAGGCAGGTTCTTCTGCGTATTCATAGCTGTGTACATACTGGTGAAAAAATGAAGATACTGGCGTCTGAGATGCAGGACGTTCTACCCAACGCAACCATCATTGGATGTAGCACAAACCGGGTTATATGTGAAGGAAAGCTTATAAAAGACTCTTGCCTGGTTTCGATTTCTGAATTTGAACAGTGTGAGATGGAGGCACAGCTGTTTGAATGTATTGATGAGAAAGGTGGCGAAAAAAGCGGAAAAAAACTCTGCGAGGAGGTTTCAAGAAAGCTGATCCGCGGAAGAGAAGGTTTTTTGCTTATTTTTCTGTCAATGATTTACACAAAGGGAATGAAATTTGTTGAGCAGATGAACCAGAAAAATAAGGGAGTCCGAATGCTGGGAGGTAGCGCATATTATGAGGATGAACCTCATCATGCAAACCGGAATGGATCATATGTGCTGTTACAAAACCATATCTCTAATACAGGAGTGGCAGCTGTTTTTTTAGAGTCCAGACAGCTTATGGTATCCTGTGGTATGGTCTGTGGTGTAGAAAGTGTGGGAAGGAGCTATAAAATTACAAAGACACACAGACACTATCTTGATGAAGTGGAAGGAATAGACGGAGCAGAGTGGTATTCTGGAATACTAGGAAAAGAGGAACTGGAGAAGAATCCGGTTTTGTCTCATGTATTTCCGGTTGTAAGGGAGTGTGAAGAAAACCAGCGGCAGACTCCTTTTTTTGTGGATTACGAGACGGTTCGCAGACATGGTAAGAATAGACGAAACAAGCGGTTGAATCTATGTTGTGCTCTTTCGAAAGGAATGGATATTTCCATTGGATATTTTAATCCTCAGAAAATTTCCAGCCAGATGGGGCAGTTGTATCAGAGAATGAAGCAGACACCGATTGAGGCATTGTTTGCCTATGACTGCCAGGCAAGAATGTGGATGTTGAACGGCTGTGCTAACTGGGAAGTAGGACAATTTTATACGACCAATATAAGCGGGGCGTTATTGTCGGGAGAGATCGCATATGTTGAAAACCAAAATATCTACTCAAATTACACATTTGTAGTTGCGTGCTGTTCCGAACATGAAAAATCCCGTATTCTATTAAAAAACAAATCTTTTCAAAATGTGGTTGCGCTGCAGCATGATAATGTGCAATTGGTAAATTATCTTCTTACTACCGGAAACCAGCAGTTGAATGAGCAGCTTGCCAGGCAGAAGGCGGTTATGAAACAGGCGCTGTTTCATAATGAAGTACTCGATATGGATAATCATCTTGGATATCTGCTTGACTGTGAAGAGATCCATTACGATAAAATTGCTCTTTTTTCACTGAATAACGAAAAGATGTTGAAGATTTTTGTGGGACATGGTGAAATCTATAAGGAGCTCAAGGGGCTTTACCGTGAAGTGGATGACCGGATCCAGAATGAAACAGAAGCACTACTTAAGGGAAAAATACATTTATACAGTTATGAGGCAACTTCTCTATTAGTTGCAGCACAGCCCGATGTAGATGAGCGGATGTTCACTGTCATGATGAAGAAGATTTTTGGCTTTTTAAATAAGACTGTTCTGGGAGAAGTACCTCTTTCTTATGGATGTGCGGTGGTGATTCATGAAAAAGATGCTTTACAGAAGGCAGAGAGTACGATTCGGTATGGACAGGAACATAAGATCCCATTTCTTGTTTATCATGAGATTTCAAAAGCGCGGATAGATATCAAAGAGGAAATGCATCTTCTTCAGGTCATTAAAGATGCTTTGTCAAAAGATTGGATCGTTCCGTATTTTCAAGGAATTTTTAATAATCAGGAAAAGAAAATTACGTTATATGAAGCGTTAATGAGAATTCGTGATGATCAGGGACGTGTCTATTACCCGGGGCAGTTTTTAGGACTTGCAAAAGAATATAAGCTATATGAGCCTCTTTCGATACTGATGGTAAAAAAAGTGATGAAAATGTTTTGCAATCAGAATATTCCGATTGCCATTAATCTGAATGTAAGTGATATCTATAACCGGGATATGATAAAAACCATTTTCCAAAGCTTGCGTGAGGCAGCCCATCCGGAAAATTTTGTCTTTGAATTAGTAGAAAGCGAAGAAGTGACGGATTACCAATATATCAAAGAATTTGCAGACCGGATTCATGAGCGTGGTGCGAAAATTGCGATTGATGATTTTGGCAGCGGCTTCTCCAATCTGATGCATATTATCCGGATTAATGCGGATTATTTAAAAATAGATGGAGAGATTGTCCGGATGGTATGTGAAGATAAAAGCTGCCGGGAGTTTATCGAGATTATCAATGACTGGTGCAACCGGCAGAAGAAAGATGTGATTGCCGAATTTGTAGAAGATGCGTCAATTCAGAGTGTGATTGAGCAGATTGGAATCTCTCATTCCCAGGGATATTATTTTTCAAAACCAGAAGAATGGAATGAGAAAAGGCAGAATTATGATTCGCGGAAGAGTGTGT
>JAQXIP010000089.1 GCA_029007845.1 Clostridiales bacterium | reverse complement strand
GTTTTAAGAGCTAGTTGTAAAAAAAGGATGAACTTCACGGATTCAGGAAATACTTTTTGAACACGTCGGCACTTGGTTTTGCGCAAGCAAAACCTTAGTACCGCTACGTGTTCAAATAGCGGAAGCGGGTATTTTATAATCCATCCATCCGATACGCGCCAGGCATTCCCGCTGCTTCACATGTGCGAAGTTATATTAATTCAGGTATTCCTCCCGGATCTGTTCCTCTAAACGCTTCACTTCCTGCTCCAATTCCCTGGCAGACAGAAGATGGCACCCCTGTCCCCGGATAATAATTTGTTCTAATCCGTCTGATGTGGCAACGGTAATCTCATATTTTTTCCCGTTTTCATGAGTAAATTTTTCAATATACTGGTCTGCAGTCTCCGCTTCTTTTGTATAAACCACATGGATGTTTTTATAATCCATGTATTCCGTCTGATGCCCTTCCACACGGTAAGCATCAAACACCACAATCAGATGGCCTTGTTTCATTCCCTGGTAATTACATAGAATATCCAGAAGCCTACCCCTTGCTCCATCCAGATTATCTTTTGCCAGTTCTTTCAGTTCTTCCCACGCATAAATAATATTATAACCATCCACCAACAGATATGGTTCGCCTGCAGGCTTTTTGGCTGAAAATGTGTGGGTTACCGGATCCGCCTGCTTTTTTTTGTATTTCCATCCGGCATGTCCAGTGTCTTTTCCACCTTTACGGTTGGCATAAAACGTGCGGTCTATGATGGAATCAATCTCTTCTGTTCCAAGCCAGACTTCTTCCCCTTCTGCTGTCCTGGTTTCTTCCACTTTCGCCGTATCTTCTCCGTTTTCCATCCGGTAAGCTTCCAGATGCATATACTGGGTAACCTTGTCCCACGGTACGAAAAAACCAGCACCATGGGCACAGAAAATCGAGCCAGTGGGATTGTCCAGATCCCGTTCCGAATCATAGTCTGCTTCTATAATGACCTCTTCCTGATTATGACACACCTGATAGCCGTCTACCCATTGTAAAAGATGTCCATGACCCTTTGTGTATGCCGCCACTTCCGTCTGGTAATTCTGCATAGTCACTACCGGTGCAGTCCCCCTGATTACCGTCATGCCATGCTCTGCTTCCGGTGGCTGGAAACTGCCGCCCATCCTCTCCAGATCGGTCATTGCCCTTCCTGCCATCTGTTGGGGCACTTCAAGTTCAAAGGAATAATAAGGCTCCAATAACAAGGATTTTGCCTGTTTCAGTCCATGGCGGACAGCACGGTAAGTTGCCTGCCTGAAATCTCCTCCCTCTGTATGTTTTTGGTGAGCCCGCCCTGCAACCAGGGTAATTCTCATATCCGTAATGCCTGATCCGGTAAGAACCCCTTTGTGCTCCTTCTCTTGCAGGTGGGTCAGAATCAGCCGCTGCCAGTTTCGTTCCAGTTTCTCTTCCGGGCAATCAGCGGCAAAGATAAGACCGCTTCCCCGTTCCAATGGTTCAAGCAGAAGATGCACCTCCGCATAATGACGAAGTGGTTCAAAATGTCCTACGCCTTCCACCGTATTTTCAATCGTCTCCTGATAAAGAATCCGTCCCTGTCCAAAGGAGACCCGGAAACCACATTTCTTTTCAATAAGTGCTGTGAGAATCTCGATCTGCACTTCTCCCATTACCTGTGCCTGAATCTCGCCAAGTTCCTCCTGCCATGTAATCTTTAGCTCTGGTTCCTCCTCTTCAATCTGCCGTAACCGTTCCATGGCTGCCACAGGACTTACCCCTTCCGGTAATTGGATCTGATAAGTAAGAACCGGTGTAAGGGACGGCAGAATGGAATCCTCTTCCATACCGATTCCTTCCCCTGGATAAGTTTTCGAAAGACCGGTTACCGCACATACCTCTCCTGCCATAACCTCTTGTACCGTTTCATACTTCTCTCCAGAGTAAAGCCGGATCTGGTTCACCTTTTCCTCCCACTGGCTTTCCCCTTCCATTCCGGTTAATAAGGTTCTTACTTTCAGAGTTCCACCGGTTACTTTCAGATAAGTAAGCCGGTTTCCCTGCTGGTCCCGGCTGATTTTATATACCTTGGCTCCAAACTCCTGTGGGTATTCCCTGCCCAATCCATAAGTATCTATTCCGGAAAGAAATCCTTCGATTCCCTCCAGCTTTAATGCTGAGCCAAAGAAACACGGAAAGCACTGCCGTTTTTTCACCGCCTCCGCAATGTCTTTCTCCGGAATCTCTCCCTCTTCCAGATAAGTTTCCAGTAATGCTTCCCCACACATGGCAGCCGACTCATAAAACAGCTCGGTTTCCCTGTTTTCCTGGGAAAAATCTATACAGTTAGCATCCAGTTTTTCCTGCAATTGTTTCAAGATGGTTTCTTTTTTCATTCCCGGCAGATCCATTTTATTGATAAAGAAAAACACAGGAATCCCATACCGCTTTAAAAGACGCCAAAGGGTAACCGTATGTCCCTGTATCCCGTCTGTGCCGCTAATCACCAGTATGGCATAGTCCAGCACCTGAAGTGTCCGCTCCATCTCTGCTGAAAAATCCACATGTCCCGGTGTATCCAGTAAGATCATCTCTGTGTTTTTATAGTTCATCCGGGCAATTTTAGAAAAAATGGTAATGCCACGCTTCCGTTCCATGGCATCCGTATCCAAAAAGGTGTCCTGTTTATCTACTCTGCCCCATTTCTGAATACTTCCACTACAATATAACATGCCTTCCGATAAAGTTGTCTTTCCTGCATCAACATGAGCGAGAATGCCAATTACCATTTTCTTCATATTATTTCCATACCTCTCCGCAAAATATCCACCGTATGGGCGCTGGCTCCCATCAGATCCGGACGTTCACAGGTTGCCAGATGATATTGGAGAAATAATTCAAAGGTCTCTTCATCCATGGCATTTAAAACCGGACGCATATAATTGGCTGGCCCGTCTGCTGCTATGATTTTTATCCGTTTCAGGCCAGTAGCTGCATTGATTGTTTCGATATCTTCCAGCCGTACCCTGTGATACAGTTCATCCGGCAGGGACTGAATATGAAAATCATCGGAAAGCATTCCAGCATCCATGCATTCTTTTATATGGTTTTCCACAAATCCATATGTTAACACGCTGTAATCGTTCATAATATAAGCAACCAGTATCACGCCGCCCGGTTTCGTCACCCTCTCTGCCTCCCGAAGGGCTTTTACCCGGTCTTCAAATGAACCCAGATGATACATAGGGCCAAATAACAGTGTAAGATCAAAAGTCTGATCCGCAAACCGCTTTAATTTCATGGCGTTTCCCTGATATGCTTTTACCGTACTCCCCTTTTTCTTTAAAATTCCAAGATTATACTTTACCAGTTCCACAGCAGTCACATCATAGCCTTCATTGGCAAGCTGTACCGAATACCTTCCGGTTCCTGCTCCCACATCTAATATCCGTGGCTTATCAAACTCTGCCAGATAATCCTTGATATATTTCATGGAAGTAAGAAATTCTACTCTTCCGTGCCTCGTAGAAAGCCGCTTTTCTTCGTTGAATTTATTATAGTATTTTTCCAGTTCCGTCATTGTTTTTTCTCCTTAGTACTTTCATTATACTAAGAGAGCTTATTTATTTCAAGATTTGATTGCCTATGCCATTCCACGATCGCAACCCCTCCGCCTGCCTTTTACCATGTACGGGATTTCATCTCCTTGAATTCCCCTACCGTAGAAACATGGGCATTCAAGCCACCGTCTACGGTGACTACCTGGCCGGTAAAGTATTCGCTTTCGTCCGAGGCCAGATACACACACATGCTGGCAATGTCCTCCGGGTATCCATAACGGTTTACCATAATGTTATTTAAGAAAATGTCCTTTAAAACCTGTGGTACATGGGCTTCATTTTCCGGTGTGACAATCAATCCCGGACGAACACAGTTACAGCGGATATTATCTTTGCCATATTGCAGGGCCGTGGACTTAGTCAGCATATCCACACCCGCTTTTGCACAGGCATAAGCTGTGGAGCCTAAATCCCCGCCGCAGGATGCCATGGAGCCGATGTTGATAATGGAACCGCCCTGATTCTCTTTCATATAAGGGAGTACACATTTAATCGCATAAAATGTGCCGCGGATATCGCTCTGGAAAATGCTATCCCACATTTCCAGTGTCAGTTCATCCACACGCCCGTCTTTTAATCCTACATTGGCAGCGTTATTAACCAATATGTCAATTTTCCCATATTTTTCTTTCGTATCTTCAAACAAAGACTCAATGCTTTCTGGCACGGTAATATCCATAAAATGATAACAGGCTTCTCCCCCTGCTTCGGTAATGCTCTCAACCACTGCCTGGCCTTTTGCTTCCCGGCGTCCACATACTACAACCTTTGCGCCCTCTGATGCAAAGGCTTTTGCGATTCCAACACCAATTCCGCTGGTAGATCCTGTTACGATTGCAACTTTTCCTTTTAATCTGTCCATATTAACGTCTCCTCTCATAGATTCCGTCAGTTACTCAAACTTCCCACATGTGCATCAGTGGAAATATCTGGCGTGTAGCGGATGGGATGGATTATAAAATACTTTTTGAACACGTCGGCACTTGGTTTTGCGCAAGCAAAACCTTAGTACCGCTACGTGTTCAAATAGTGGAAGCGGGTATTTTATAATTCATCCCATCC
>JAQXIP010000088.1 GCA_029007845.1 Clostridiales bacterium | reverse complement strand
AGATAATTAACCGTTGCCTGGCTGTCACCATTTTTCCTCATGCGGTATGCAACTTTTCCCACCATTTCTTCATCACTTTTCAGATAACACCGGATATCCTGAAGAAAGCCGTCGTGATATTCTCCCAGATGACGAAACGCTGGTTTCATGCGCTCCCGGTAGATTTCCTCCGTATTCCATCCATTGGCAAATAGTTTGATATCCGCCAGCATTGGATCATTGGCCAGAAAAAGGGCAGGTGCCACATCTGTATTAATATGGAATCCATCAATTCCATAGCGCATCACCCAATACCTAAGACAGTCTACAATCAACGACTGTCTTGTTCCCTCCGTAAAAAACATCTCCATATATACTTCAATGCCGTTTTCATGCAGTAGTTTTACCATTCGTTCAAATTCACCGCACGGGTCATCCTGATCATATGTGTAGGAAAGCTTTGGTGCAAAATAGCAGGCATCCCCAGTATACCCCCAGTAATTCACTTTTACCGGTTTTTGTTCCCTCTTGCCAGTCTTATCCGGCTGGTCTTTCCAATGCTCCAGCGGCTGAAATGCCCGGGGAATGATTTCATTAAATTCATAGCAAGGCATCAGTTCCACTGCATTAATACCTAGATCAACCAGATAGTCAATTTTCTGCATTAATCCAAAAAAGGTTCCCTTTCCGGTTACTTTAGAACTGCTGTGTCTGGTAAACCCCCGCACATGAAGCCGGTAAATAACCAGCTCTTCCATAGGTCTGCGCAATGTCCATTCAATTTCCCGGCGTCTCTTTTTTTTAGGAGCCGCACACCGTAATACTGTATTTCTTCCCGGAGTATCATACACTTTCCCCCATACATTGCGTCCCTGAATCTCACATGCATAAGGGTCAAGGATAATCCGCTTGTTTACTTCATAGGTATATTCAATGTTCTCATATTCCGGAAGTAAAATAGCCACAGAAAAAATATCGCCTCTTTTATATTTTTCACCGATATTCAGTGACCAGAAAGGACGATCGTCGCCTTTTTTATACAAATGCAGAATACATTCCCGTATATCCGGAAGCGCAATGGAAAATTGAACCATCCGGTTATTCTGCACTGCAGCACCAAGTGGCAACCCTGTACCATGTTCAATTGTTCGTTTTGTCTGCTCCATATAGACCTCCTACGGATTTTCCTTCATCTTTTCTGCCATGTCATTCAGATATACCCAGCGCTCCATTTTTTCTTCCAGTTCTTTCTCAAGCTGTTCTTTCTGCTCAAATAATTCCTGTAATTTTGAGTAACTGCCACTGTCCCTCTCAATCTGCGCCTCAATCTCTTTGTGTGCCTGTTCCAGTTTTGCAATTTCCTGATCAATTGTCTCATATTCCCGCTGTTCGTTATAGCTAAACCGTACCCGGTCTCTTTTGGGCTTCGGTCTTACTGATTTTTTTTTCTCTTCTGACACAGCTTTTCTATCATTTCTTTCTTTTTCTGCTTCTCTTGAGGATCTGGATTTTTCCCAGTAATCGGAATAATTGCCTTCGTATAAAACAATCTCTCCATCCTCGAAGGAAAAAATCCTCTGTACAATCCGGTCAAGAAAATACCGGTCATGAGATACGGTGATCACTACCCCTTCAAATTGATCCAGATAATCTTCCAGAACACACAGTGTCTGAATGTCCAGATCATTTGTCGGTTCATCCAGAATCAGAACATTGGGTGCCTCCATTAACACCTTCAACAAATAGAGTCTTCTTTTTTCTCCACCGGAAAGTTTTTCAATCATGGAATACTGCATTGCCCCATCAAACAAAAATCGTTCCAGCATTTTAGATGCGGTAATTTTCCCATCCCTTGTCTCGATATATTCTGCCGTATCCCGGATGTAATCAATGACTCTCTGATTATCTGGCATCCATTCATTTTCCTGGGAAAAATAACCAATCCGAACCGTCTGGCCAATCACAATCTCCCCCTGATCAGCCTTAACAGTACCCTGTATAATTTTTAGCAAAGTAGATTTACCACAACCATTATTTCCAATAATACCAATCCGGTCATTTTTTAGAAAAATGTATGTGAAATCATCAAATAACCTTTTATCGCCGTATTGTTTGGAGATTCCTTTTAGTTCAATAATCTGTTTTCCCAGTCTGGATGTAACAGAGCTGATAGTAATCTCACGTGCTTTCTTCGGTATTTCCCTGTTTTTTAATTCCTCAAACCGTTGAATATGAGCCTTTTGCTTCGTAGACCTTGCTCTGGCTCCCCGCTGTATCCATTCCAGATCCATCCGGTAGAGGCTGGCTTTTTTTCGTTCTGTTGCCAGCTCCATCTCCTCTCTTTGCACTTTTCTTTCGAGAAAACCGGAATAATTCGTATGATAGCTGTATAATTTCCCTTGATCCAGTTCCACAATCTGGTTCGTGACTTTATCCAGAAAATAACGGTCATGGGTAATCATAAGAATCGCACCATCAAACTGGTTCAGATAATCTTCTAACCAGGCTGCCATCTCATGATCCAGATGATTGGTTGGTTCATCCAGTATCAGAATATCCGCCGGCGACAGCAATGTCCGGACTAATGCTGCCCGTTTTCTCTGCCCTCCGGACAACTCTCCTGCCAGCTGTGACGGGTGGTCAATTCCAAGGTTCTGTAACATTTTTCTGGCTTGTCCTTCCAGATTCCAGTATGACTTTTCATGCTCTTTTCCAGCTATTACATTTTCAAGGATGGAACATTGCAGATCAAATTCCGGTGTCTGGGGCAGATACTCAATCCGGACGGCATTGCCTTTTACGATCTGTCCTGCATCCGGTGTCTCCATACCGGCAATCATCTTTAGTAACGTGGACTTGCCGGTTCCGTTCACACCAATCAACCCGATTTTCTCTCCTTGATTAATGCCCATAGAAACGCCATCAAACAGTATTTTTTCTCCATAGCTTTTTGTCACCTGTTCAATGGTCAATAAATTCATAGATCAGTCTTCCTCTTCTTCTGCCTGAACGCTTAAAATCTGGCGTTTTCTTGCCATTTCATCATTTTCCAGATACTCATCATACGTTGTGATCTTATCAATCAGACCACCAGGTGTAATCTCCATAATACGGTTTGCAATCGTCTGGATGAACTGGTGATCCTGGGATGTAAACAATACCACACCAGGGAATTTAATTAATCCATTATTCAGTGCCGTAATAGACTCCATATCCAGGTGGTTCGTTGGCTCATCCATAATCAGGACATTTGCTCCCATAATCATCATTTTAGAAAGCATAACCCGGACTTTTTCTCCTCCGGACAAAACCTTTACTTTCTTTACCCCGTCTTCCCCAGCAAAGAGCATACGCCCAAGAAAGCCCCGGACATAAGTCACATCTTTCTCTGGTGAATACGGCATCAGCCAGTCAACAATAATGTCATCACAGTCAAAATCTTTTGTATTGTCTTTTGGGAAATAGGACTGGCTGGTTGTTACCCCCCATTTGTATTCTCCTTCATCCGGCTCCATTTCCCCAGCAAGAATCTTGAATAACGTAGTGGTGGCCAGCGTATTGGAACCTACAAATGCAATTTTATCATCATGACCTACAATAAAAGACAAATGATCCAAAACCTTTACCCCGTCAATCGTCTTTGAGAGATTGGTTACTTTTAATACTTCATTTCCAATCTCCCGGTTTGGCTTAAAATCAATATACGGATATTTTCTGCTGGATGGACGCATTTCATCCAGTTCGATTTTTTCCAACGCACGTTTTCTTGAGGTTGCCTGTTTGGATTTCGAAGCATTGGCACTGAAACGCTGGATAAATTCCTGCAGCTCCTTGATTTTTTCTTCCTTCTTTTTATTTGCCTCTTTCATCTGTTTGATCATCAGCTGGCTGGATTCATACCAGAAATCATAGTTTCCGGCATATAACTGAATCTTGCCATAATCAATATCTGCAATATGTGTGCAGACTTTATTTAAGAAATAACGGTCATGGGATACAACAATTACTGTATTTTCAAAATTAATCAAAAACTCTTCCAGCCAGTTAATTGCATCCAGATCCAGATGGTTGGTCGGCTCATCCAGAAGAAGAATATCCGGATTGCCAAATAATGCCTGCGCCAGAAGAACCTTTACTTTCTGTGAACCGTTCAGCTCATTCATCATCAGATAATGCATGTCTGTATCAATTCCCAGACCATTTAAAAGGGTGGCTGCATCTGACTCTGCCTCCCATCCGTTCATATTGGCAAATTCTGCCTCCAGTTCACTGGCACGCATGCCATCTTCGTCGGTAAAATCTTCTTTTGCATAGATGGCTTCTTTTTCTTTCATAATATCATACAGTCTCTTGTTTCCCATAATAACCGTGTCCAGAACCTGGTATTCATCATATTTAAAGTGATCCTGCTGTAAAAAGGATAACCTCTGGCCATTTGTAATAATTACATCGCCATTTGTCGGTTCAATCTGTCCGGATAAAATCTTTAAAAATGTTGACTTACCAGCACCGTTTGCTCCAATCAGACCATAACAGTTTCCTTCTGTAAATTTGATATTAACTTCTTCAAATAAAGCTTTTTTTCCAAGTCGCAGTGTAATATTACTTGCCTGAATCATCTTTTTTACCTCATTTCTGATAATGTCTATCTTCTCTATTGTACCGTAATCTGAGGATTTTGCAAGTTTTTTGTTTTAATGGGTTCCAGCACTTCTGTAATCCTTCGCTGTGCTGCGGGATAAATCATAGAAAAAAACGTCCCCATATTCCAGATGAAACACATTGCCGCTGCTGTCTGTGCGGTTCAGAATCTGGTTTTCCATTTTCCACATATTACAATAACCATTTTTTGAATTTTCTTCATTCCGGTAACTTAAGTGCGGCTTTCTTTCATCAATACTCTCAATTTGAAAAGCAACAATAAGATATCCGTCCTGGTACCAGAACGGTTCCTCAAATGTGATTCCGTGATTTTTTCCATATGTATATACATCCGTCCCTTCCTTTGCCACATGAACCGCAGCAGGCAGATGATATTCCCCATACCAGTACTGAACCGATTTCTGCATCACATCCCGGTCTACCTCTCCAGGCAGAATTCCGTTTATTAACCGTGTATTTCCATGATAAGAACGAAGCCTTTGTGACAGCATAATATTTTGGTACGTATATACTCTGGGTGAATTTTTCCAATCTGTCCGGAGCGAATCAGGTATGATTAGATACGGGTTCCATAGATTGATTGTCTTACTGTTTTCCTTGTCCTTCTCACTCCCCACCTTTACAAGCGGATAATAGATTCCATCTATCTCCTCTCCATAATACACATCCACCTTCTCGCGTATTTTTCCGTCCTTGCTGCAATAATAAAAAAACGGTTTTATGTGAATATAATCATCCGCACCTGTCAGATTGCCAATCGTAGTAATCCGGTAACGGATATAGTAACCAGTGGGAACCACCCCTTCTTCCTTATTGTATGGATGAGAGCCTTTCATAACCGGCAGAACGTTCTTCCGGTTTAATTCATTGCCAAAGGAATCCGCCGAGCCAGCATGAAAAGCAAAGCCATTCCATTCCGTCCCCTTGTTTATCCGAAATACATCCCTCCATAAAGGATAGTCCGAAATATCATACACCTGCATTCCATATAGTCTGCCCGATACATGAACCGGAACAATCTGACAAGCGACGGTATTGGAGCGGTCCCGATTAGCCTGCTCCTCCCAGTACTGCCGGTCATCCGGATTTTGTACATTAATTGCAGCTGTATAAAATTCCAGATCATAATCTCCTTCTTCTACCCAGGTTGGCAGATAACAGGATATTTCTGTTCCACTCATCCGCCAGGTACTTCCGGCCGGATAATACTGTCCATTCACATACACGTCAAACGGGAACCGGATCACGCGCTTACTCATATATTTTGCATAATCCCGATATCCGTATCCTTTCATTGGAAGATGCTGCCCCATTGTTGGATAAGAAATTGAAAAAACGGTATCAAGTACCAGCCCCGCCCGACTGACATCCGGATGGATTTCCTGATTATATTTTATCTGATCCTCTACCCGTGGTTCACAGACAACCGGAGTATGCACACAAATATCATTTATTTTGGACAGATCCAGGCGGATTCTTCTTAAGTGCGTCCAATTTACTTCCAGACAGCATTCATAAATCACATAGCCGGAAGAAGGATAGATCTCATTTCTGGTCTGGGCAGGAATCAAGACCGCATCAGCCGATACGTCCCCCTCTTTTGTCCTCTCGTTCCACTCAGGAATAGCCATCGGTTTCTTTGTCCTTGTCTGGCACCATTCATCGTCCATCACACAGAGGTCATCAATCATAAGGAAATCGTTTCGAACCTTTACCTCCTCAACAAGAGAGTCTGCCTTTCTTAATACTGACACATCCGTCTCCTCAATCTTAGGCCGGCTTCCGCTTCCGGTAAGAGAGACACTTGTTTCGTATACCCTCCCTGCCTGAGGCTCTTTCACATGTGCCTGCGGTTCATATGTAATGCATTCGATTTGTTTCTCCTTTACCTTTGCTGAAAGTTCCCTTGTTCCTCCTTCCAATGCTCCATTGCTGACAAATGCTTTTTTTATTCTAAAAATTGCAAGAGATTCAATCTCCCAATAACTATATTTCCGTGTTACCTCTGTATGGTAAGTTTTCGTTACCTGGTCCGACCGGATCTGGATCTTGCCATCCTTTTGTTCCTGCCACGTCAGATAATAGACCACCCTGAGTGTCACAGGATATGTTTTTTCCACGGACACTTTATGAAAGGTATACTCCCGGCAATATACAGGAGCATCTACATTGATGGATACATACTCGGAAGAAGGGATTCCCTCTGTCACTTCAAACTCATTGGAAAAAATGGTTCCCAAAGCCTCCATTTCTTCCAGTTCTCCATACAAATAGGAATCACTGTGATCCGGTTTATCAACCGCCATAATTGCCACAATCCGGATTCCTCCCAGGCACTGCCGGAAGGTTCGCCTGCTCACAGCATCCATCCCATCTTCCGATACCTTTTTTACGGATTTGAGGCTGGAAGAATACTTGTTTTGCACATAATAGGAGCGGGTCAGGATATATGGTTTGGATAAATAAGTACGCTTCTTGTCCAGTGTCACGGATACTTTTTCTCCTGTACGTACATAATCCTTTTTCGGATAAGTGATTTCTTCTATCAGATTTCCTTTATTCGTCCGATATTCAATTACAACCGGATCTTTTCCACTATGATACACTACCTTAATATCAAACCGGTCTTTAAAATCGTCCGGATTTCTCCAATTTTCTGCCTTTACAATTTCTGGCAGACTATAGATCTTTGATCCATAATCGGTCCCATTATGTACTACTTGAAATATCCCATGCAGATAGAGTACATCCTCATCCCGAATGGATTCAAATCCACCTTGCACCAGTGCTTTATCAACCGCATCTTTTGACAAAACAAACTCCGTCTTAACCGAACCATTCCCCAGATCTGTCCTCTTTTTTTCGGCCTGTTCCAGCCAGATGACCGCATATTTGAGTTTTGTTGGATAGCCTCCATTTGCCTTGCTTCCAGAAAGGCATTTTTCTTTCGTTATGGTAAAGCCAACTGTCTTCCACCGTATTCCAGAGGTCGCTTTTGTATCAATTGTCGTATACTTGATTTTTCCTTCCTCCGAAGTCACATCTGCCTGATTCTGGGCAGATGCCATCTTTGCATAAAACAAAGCGCACAAGCACAAAAATACTGCAGACAAAATGAAAGCCGTCCTTCTGTGTTGTGTCCTGCAAAACATTTTTTTCATTCTTATTGACACTCCTTTGCATTTCATGTAAAATGTTGAGGGAAAAATACCTTTTACCCCCAACATTATTATTTGAATTGGAGATGATATTTTGGCCCCCTCTGATATAGGTCAGCTTATGGTACTGATTTTTCTGCTTTTATTATCTGCCTTTTTTTCTTCTGCTGAAACAGCTCTTACAACGGTAAACAAAATCCGGATCCGTTCCATGGTGGAAGAAGGTAATAAAAAAGCAGAGATGGTAAACCGTTTAATTGAAAACCCTTCCAAACTTCTCAGTGCAATTCTAATTGGCAATAATATCGTAAATTTGTCTGCTTCCTCGTTGGCAACTACTTTTACGATTCACTTGTGCAACTCCTTTGGAATGTCCAAAAATGCCAGCCTTGGTACCGGTGTTGCAACAGGGATATTAACCGTTTTGATATTAATCTTTGGTGAGATCACGCCAAAATCACTGGCAACCCGTTATTCCGAAGCGATATCCCTTGTTTATGCACCTGTCATTTTCGTCATCACACAAGTGCTAACCCCTTTTATTTTTATTATCAACGGTCTCTCAAACGGACTGTTACGACTGCTGCATATCGATCCAAACCATCATGAGACAACCATTACCGAAAACGAGCTTCGAACGATTGTAGATGTCAGTCATGAAGAAGGGGTCATTGAGAGCGAAGAGCGGAAAATGATTACGAATGTAGTAGACTTTGGTGATACATTGGTAAAAGAAGCCATGGTTCCTCGTATTGACATGGAATTCGCAGATTGTTCCTACTCTTATGATGAACTGGTAGCCGCCTTTTCGAAAGAGAAATACACAAGGCTCCCTGTTTTTGAAGAAAATAAAGACCATATCATCGGCACTATCAGCTTAAAAGATGTATTTTTTTATAAAGGGCCGAAAGAACAGTTCCGGGTTCGAAATTATATCCGGGATGCCTACTTCACCTATGAATTCAAAAAAACAAGCGAGTTGTTTATGGAGATGAAGGCTTCTTCTGTAAGCCTTGCCATTGTGCTAAATGAATATGGTGACACCGCCGGATTGATCACCATGGAAGATTTGCTGGAAGAAATTGTGGGTGATATCCGGGATGAATATGATGAGGATGAAGAAGATGAAATCCAGCCAATTAACGAACAGGAATATTTAGTCGATGGTTCCATAAAAATTGACGATCTGAATGAAGCATTCCATTTACACATAGAATCCGATGAATATGATTCTCTGGCAGGTCATGTCATTCATCTTTTACAACACATTCCGACGGTAGGCGAACAGGTAACAGATCAGAATATCACCTTTACCATTCATAAACTGGATCGCAACCGGATCGACAAAATCCATATGCTGATCCTTCCACAAGACAAGAATGATACCGAGTCATAACATGACCCGGTATTTTCTTATTGTTTTACAAGTCTTGCTCCAGCGACCGCAATGCGTTCATAGCGATTATCTGAGAGAGCAAAGGGATAGCCCTGAAACACGGCAAATACCCCTGGATGGTCAATTGTCCGATACCATTCCTCCTTTTTAATTACCGGAAAACGGAATTGATAAACCGCTCCTGTTTTTCTGGCAATCCGGTTCTTTTCATTCATTGTTTCATTGATAGAATTGGTAAGAGAGTCAACGATCACCTTTCTTCGCTCCGCTTCATAAGAATCAAAACTTTCCCATTCCGGTTCCGAAATCAGTGGCGCTACTTCTTCATAAGTTCCCATCTGATAAAAGCCTGTACTCTCCTGTTCCACCTGCACCAGACCATTTACCTGATAGATCACTTTCCACTCTCCATATTTCTTTTCATATGATATCTTTTCCCCAGAACCATCTTCATTGACTACTGTATAGAATCCGTCGTTTTCCATAATAATAAGAACCGGAATCATCTGGCTTAATTCCTGTTTTTTATATGGGTTTTCCATAACACCCGCCCCAAGATAAACCGAATCATAAAAACGTTTCACCACCTCTTTTCTGGGATACTCAAACAATGTCCCATCATCCGATATCACCATATTCCATGCTGCATCCATAACTGCATGATCCAGGACCTGATTATAAAAGATCTGTCTTCTGGTCATTGCCTCATGCAGCTCATGTTCCATATCCTGCTTTAAAGCAAAAACAAGAAATACTCCACAAAACAAAACAGCCCAATCATGAAGTCTCATCCTTTATCATTCCTCCATACTGTACAAAGATTCCGGAATTCTTCATACTTCTCATGAGAAAGAAAGACCTGATCTGTTCATAATACGTCTTTCCTCTTGAAGAAACCTGGATTGACAGAAAATCTCCCTGTTTCATCTTAAATTCGCCATTCTCCCCATATAAAGCTTCCCAGATGACATAATTGTCCACATACTCATAATCTTCCCTCTGCGTAACCGTGGATTCTTCTGTGTCGTCTGACAACAGGATTTTCTGCTTATGCACCGTGAAGACTATATCATAAGAATATCCGGTTCTGAATAATTTCTTCTCGTATATTTCTACCATATTCCGGTTCAGATATCCCAGATTTGCCGCAGAATCAACCAGATAGGCCGTTTCCTGTAATACATAATTCTGGATAATCCCGTCTTGTTTCTGTGCCTCATATTGAAGCGGCATAAGAAACACAAGAATTGCAAACAAAAAGATTTCCATGATCTTGCCAAAAGCATTACTCATCTACCTCTCACTCCATCCATCATAAACAGACAAGACATGCTGCTGATACATACACCGGCCAGTGTAAGTCTCCAAAGATGCAACACCTCTCATTCCCTTTACCAAAAGGGCAACTCCCAGACAAAACAGAAACACCCCGATATTACTCCATATCAAATGAATGCCTTCTTCCATATCCATTCTCCTTGTTTAAACCTGTGTAAAAACAATTCCAATCACGGTATCATTACTATCCCGGCAGATACTTCCCACAAATTGGGCATTTGGATTAATATACTTCGTACTTGTAACACTTTGGGCTTCCGAAGTAGAAGAAGAACATGCCGTCCCTAACATCGTATCTGACCCGCTCATACTATATCCATAGTACTGACTTGATTTTTTGGTCACAACCTTAATGCTTAATTGCTCATTCTGAAATTTACCAACTACATTCATCACTTCACTTCCGGAAACCTGCAGCCCATCATATAGTACTTTGTCACTCTCATTAAACTCTGCATTTAATTTCTGGATTTTTCCAGTACCATTTGACGCTGTATCTCTTGCTTCCCTGGCAATAAAAAATCCAAGAGATATTACAATACAAGTAATTGCCACTCCTGCAGCAAGTATTAATCCTTTTAAACTATTTTCCATATTCCGTTCCTCCTTACCATACCTGATCCATTGAGGTTAAAACACTTGATAACTGTTTCATGCTTTCTGTAACAAAAGGAACAACAAGATAAAATCCGATTGTTACATAAAAAGGCACAAATGAAATGACGGGAGCAACCGAAGCCGCGAGCCGGAGAACCTGCTCCTTGCGCTGGTCTTCTTTCTTGTGACCACTCTCCAGCTCTTGTTCCTTTCGGCAAAAAGCGCTCCGGATGCCAACCCGGTCACTATTCTGAAGTGCATAAAGCATCTGTTTTTCCCAGTCTGTTTTCTCATCACTCCAGATTTCATCCACAAAATTTTCACATCCAAACTGCTCATATGCAGACCGGATATCCAATAGCCGGCCTTTCGCTTCTGAAGAAAACAAAAGCAGCCAGTCAAGCAACAGCTCCACATCTGCGCGGTACGTTTCTTTGATAAAAATAGATTCCCAGCAGATTAATTCCCATTCTTTTTCTTCTCCTGTTTCCCATACTTTTCGTTTCAAGAATTCCAGCACACCGGAAGAAAAGCACAAAGTAACCGCAATCAGCAAAAGGGTCAGGAAGCCATAGCCTCCATCATACATTCCCTTTAGTTCCGGTAAATTCTCAATGGAAAACCAGCGCAGCAAAGGGAGCATCAGACAGGGTACCACACCAGCAAATGCAGTACCTGACATACTGTTATGCAGTCTTTGTTCCACTCTTTTTTCCTGTTCTAACCTAAGGCACAGCCGGCTCATCTCATTTTGAAATAAGTCCGGTGAAATCTCCATAGATTCCACCATCATACACATAAACAAAAAGAGTCTCTCATACCATTCCAGCTTTGCATTCAGGAAATCCTCAACCGCTTCTCCCCCGCTGTCACTGTCATTCTCGAAATAACTAACCGCATGAACTACCACATCCAAAAAATGCTGATAAAAATCCAGATCCTCATGAACATTTGCAAGAGCACATTCCAGTGCATAAATAATATCCGGTTCATATTGAAAATGATTCTGTACTTCGATTACAAAATGATACATCCTGTCCCGTCTTTGGCATCTTTTTCTTTCTTCCTTTTTTCCATGGACACTCCAGGCTATCAGCATACCAGCTCCTATCACACTAAACACCCATACAATCATCCTCTTTCGATCACCCCATTTCCTTTCCCATCCTCCATTCCATCTGATGAAGATCCTCTTCGTATTGCGCTATTTCTTCCCTTGATAAATGCATGTGTATTTCTTCTCTTGCATTCTGGCTTAGAAGCCCGGTAACAACATACATTCCGTCTCGATACTCCACCAGATTCTGTATCCGGTAACCACCCTCTTTCGGAATAATCTCAGATATGCGTTCTATGTAGCGGTGGCCGGATCCATCTTTGACAAGATGGATATCAAAACGGATCACATCGGTTACCTGTTCGAGTGCTGCCATCTCATTCTGAAAAATCCCAGTCTGCAACAACGCATTTCTAAGGGCACCAACCAGCGCTTTTGTCGTTTTTGCATGATGGGTAAATAATGTAAACATGGATGCCATCTGGGCTGTCTGTACCAGATAATTACTTATTTCGGCACTAGACACTTCCCCGATAATCGTCACATCTCCATCTGTCTTTTTCAGGAAATTCAGTCCTTCCTGCCCGGAAATCACTTCCGTTTCCTGAATGGACATTATATTTCGTTCCGGAAATTTCTTACGAAGCTGAAGTTCAAAAGCCGCTTCATGGACACGCAGATGGTAGCTTTCTGGAATCTCCTGAATCATGGCCGTGAGCAGTGTTGTTTTTCCTGCCCCCTGTGCTCCTGTAACCGCAGTAACCTGACATCCCTTTACTAGCCATCGGATTAATTGAACCGGCCACTCTTTTCCCCGGTCTGTAATCAGCTCTTCTAGTTCTTCCCGGAATCTTCTGTCAAACTGCCGGATAAAAAACACCCAGGATTCACAAAAGGGCGGCCGCGCCACGGTTACCCTGGAACCATCTGGAAGATGATTCACAAGATAACCTCTCTTTTCCGATAACTGCCCCGGATATTCATAACGGCCAATATTTCTGCACACCCGGAGAAAATCTTTTTTTCCAGAAAAGGTAAGACAGGGCATCGCAATACTTTTTCCCCGAAAGAACAAGAATATACCATAATCATCCTTTCCGGTTAGTCCTGCACTGATTCCATCTAATTCCATCCCCTGGAGCCGGTCAATCGGCCCGAGCCCTTTGTAATCCTCAAAAATGCGCTGTACCAGAACTTCTGTTTTTTCATGCAGATCCATCGTTTCTGCTTTTCTTTCATACAATTCACGAATCAGTTGATCCGTAATCCGAGGCTGTTCCATTAGATTTCCATCCTTTACCAGATTGGAAAATGCTTGTCTTTCATATTTTTTCTCGTATTGCATTAATAAGATCAGAAAGCAGTCTCTGCCTGACAACGCTTCTGGATGAGAAAAAGGAATCAGACCTTCCAAAAACACATCGGATAATTCATATTGAACCGATAAAATATTTAAGATCATCTGCCTCACATAGGTAGCAGCTTTTTTCTCTCCATAAGCACACAGGCTGAGCTGCTTTCTCAATTCCCTTTGTTTCCTTCTCAGAATTCTTTTTTCTTCATCCGGTAGTTTCTTTTCACTCTGATAAAGACATCTCTGCATGGCATGCCTGACGTTCTCTGTCAGACTGGCTATCGTTTCTTCCATTTTCTTCTTGAGCCCCCTTACATTCCATAATTCTGCCCCATATCATATCCACAGCCTTTTTCATATCCCGCATAAATCCATAATTATCATTTCTCTTACTGCAATACATATTCCGCTCTAAAAAATGAAGCACCGTTCCGTCTTCTAATGCGTCATGGTACTCCATATTATACGGAATGACCGCCAGACGGTTTTTATCAATCTGATATCTGCGCAAAATGTTTTTCTGGCTGTACCTGGAATTCGGATGATAATTTCCAAGAAGGAATACTGATTTGTCAATCATGGAATGATATTGCTCGAAGAAATGATTCAATACTGCTCCGCTCTGACAAAGGTTGACTACAACCAGATCGGCATGCTCCAGAATGTATTTACTGCTTAAATTTCCGCCATATTCGGTGTCAATCAGATAGATTTCTTCCTGTTCATCCATCCAGGCAAGCAACTCGTCAACGGACTGATACAATTCGTACTCAAACAAGTCTTTCCCACTGATCTGGCTGTGTGGAATATAGCGAAGCTGTTCACCAAAGAGCTTTCTTGACACACCTTCCAGTGTATGCTCATCAATTAATCCGCAATGTAGTTTTTTTAAAAGATATTCCATGCCGCTAAGCCCGTACAAATGAGCCGGTTCTTTGATCATCTCCGCCATACGGCCGGCAGGCACAAGGGAATTCTCTACGCATCGATAACTTTGATGATTCTCCAAAAGAACCATCTTTGCTTTCCCCTCTAACGCCAGCATTCCGCTAATTCCTGCCATATTTGATGTTGTACCACATTTTCCTTTCGCATTACTCCAAAACGCAATTTTCATTTTTTCCATCCTCTTTTCTTTTTTATCATCCGATGTACCTCTCTTGTGGTTTTTCCTGTTAATCTTGATATCCAGTCCGTCAGAAGCAAAAGATAACTATCAGACAGATTAGACAGCGTACATAAAGAATCAAAGCCAAATTCCCCTTCGGTCCTGTAATCCAGATAATCAAACCAGATAATGCGTACCTGTCTTTCATTTTCCTCTGTAAGATAGAAATAGCGAGTGTAATATGACAGACTTTTTTTCTCTTGTGGGATTCCTTTCAGAAGAACCCAGGATCCTTCATACTGCTGCTGGATCTGAAAAATTTGTTCCATTTCATATTTTGAGCATCCACTGACAAGATATAATACATCTATCTTTCGTTCTCCAATGTTTTCCTGGGAATCAGAATAATATATGATATAGTCGTATTCCTCAGGAATCAGTTCCTCACCTTTTCCCACATCAACCCCTTGGTAATCTTCCACCGGGATATCAAATGGTTCACGGCGAATTGTCTGCAAAAGCACCTGGCTGGCTGAATCATCCAGAAGCAGTACCTTATATCCAAGCCTTGATATTCCTTCCGAAAAAAAAGCCGAAAATGCCACAGCGCTTGTCCCCATGATATATACTGTTTTCAAATACAACCTCCCTTTTTCGCATAATGAATCCAATTCGGATTATTCGCCTGATTAAGGCGATGATGGACTCTTGTCCAAAAGAAAATTAGTTTAGATAAAAGTGATTTCTTACTCGTAATGATAAAGGATAATGACGTTTTTGTAAATTGTTATACTAACTAAAATTCATGCTTTTTTTGACCTAAAAAAACAGTACATTTGCACAATAGCTTTTTTTCTGCTTGTACAAATATACTGTTTCGCTGCTAATTTCTTTTTGAGTCTATGGATGTGGCGTTTAGAACATAATTTTCCCTTTTCCTTTTAACAGGCGGCTTCCATTAATAATCATTACAATGCCAAACCCAATTCCAATGGCTACATTCAGAATTCCAATCACCAGACTCACAATTCCCACTGATTTCATTGTATGATACACTTTTTCTTTCATCGAATATCCCTCCATTTACTTACTTTACGCCATACTGTTCATAATATGCATCAATTGCTGCTTTTAATGAATCATCGATCAGGATTCTGCCCTGATAAGGTTTATTATATAAATGTTCTACCACTTCTTCCATCGTAACAATAGCAGTGGTTTTTAATCCATATCTTTCCTGGATTTCCTCTAAGGCACTCTTTTCTCCCTGACCGCGCTCCATACGGTCAACAGATACAACAAGCCCCATGACTTCCACATCACCCTGTGCCTTAATAATAGGCATCGTCTCTCCAATGGAAGTGCCTGCAGTCGTTACATCCTCTATAATCACAACTTTGTCACCGTCTTCAATTGGACTTCCAAGAAGAATTCCTTTGTCACCGTGGTCTTTCACTTCTTTCCGGTTTGAACAATAACGGATATCGGTTCCATACTGTTCTGAGATCTCCATTGTTGTTGCCACAGTAAGCGGAATTCCTTTGTAGGCTGGTCCAAAAAGCACATCAAAATCGGTTCCAAATGCTTTTTTTATCGCTTTTGCATAATAGCTTCCCAGCTTTTTTAACTGTGCTCCAGTCCGGTAAAAACCGGTATTGACAAAAAACGGAGTTTTTCTGCCGCTTTTTGTAACAAAATCTCCAAACTTTAATACATTACAATCTACCATAAACTCAATAAAATCACATTTATACTGTTCCATCATTCCATTCCTCCTTGTTATCTTACACACCCAATCAGTTCATGAATATCTGAAATCTGATTTGCGGTCATATACTGCTCGATTCCTTCCACAATCTCTTCTGTAACAGCTGGATTATGAAAATTGGCTGTTCCAACTGCCACTGCGCTTGCTCCTGCCATAAGAAACTCCAGTGCGTCTTCAGCGCTGGCAATGCCTCCCATCCCGATAATCGGAAGTTTTACTGCTAATGCTGTCTGATATACCATGCGCACCGCAATTGGCTTTATCGCAGGACCGGACACACCACCGGTTTTATTGGCAAGGGCAAACGTCCGCCGGTTCACATCTATTTTCATCCCGGTCAGGGTATTAATTAGAGACAGGGCATCGGCTCCTCCTGCTTCTGCTGCCTTTGCAGTCTCCGTAATGTCAGTAACATTCGGACTCAGCTTCATAATGACTGGCTGTTTTGCCACTTTTTTCACTGATCTGGTAATCGCCTCTACAGCTTTTGGATTTTGTCCAAAGGCGATTCCACCTTCCTTCACATTTGGACAGGAAATATTAATCTCCAAAAGATCCACCGGCTCGTCCCCAAGCCGTTCTACTACTTCACAATAATCTTCAGCTGATTTCCCACACACATTGACAATAATTTTTGTATCATACTGTTTTAAAAAAGGTATATCCCGTTTTACAAATAAATCAATCCCCGGATTTTGAAGCCCCACTGCATTCATCATTCCGCCATAAGTTTCCGCAATTCTTGGGGTAGGGTTTCCCGGCCATGGTACATTGGCAACCCCTTTGGTTACTACGGCACCTAATTTGTTTAAATCAACAAATTCGGAATACTCCGCACCAGACCCAAAGGTTCCCGATGCAGTCATAACCGGATTCTTCAGTTCCACTCCGGCAATATTAACGGTTGTATTCATCCCGCAACCTCCTATAATATAATTTCATCTGCGTAAAATACCGGACCATCCTTGCAGATTCGCTTATTATTCACGTTGGAATGTGCATCCTTCTCTTTCGACTGGCATACACAGGCAAGACAGGCGCCAATTCCACATGCCATTTTCTCCTCAAGAGAAATCTGAGCTGGAATATTTTCTTTTGCGGCATACTCCTTGATTCCACGAAGCATCGGCGTTGGTCCACAGGCATAGATTGCATCTCCATTAAGTTTCTGCTCAACCGCCGCATCAATGACATTTCCTTTTACGCCGGCACTGCCGTCTTCCGTTGCCACATAAACGGCTCCATATGGCTCAAATTCTTCTTTCAAAAACAGGCTTCCGCCCCGGTAGCCAAGTACCGTCTGTACCTCTGCTCCTTGTTCGGACAGCTTTCTTGCAAGAAAAAGCATTGGGGGAATCCCGATTCCACCTCCAAATAAAAGAACTTTTTTCCCTTCCATGTGGTATCCATTTCCAAGAGGTCCAAGCACCTCTATCGTATCTTCTGGCTTAAGCCCGGAAAACTCTTCGGTGCCCTTTCCTGCAATCCGAAATACCAGCCGCACAAGACCTTCCCCTGGCTTACATTCACAGATGCTTATTGGTCTTGGCAGTAGACGGCTTCCGTCATTGGAATAAAGTGAAACAAACTGTCCCGGAACCGCCATGGATGCAATCGTTTCTTCTTTTATCCACATGCTGTAGATTCCCTCTGCCAAAGAGACAATATGGGTTACCTCTGCCCTTGTTTTTTTTCTGTTCTCCATGATAAACTCCTCCGCTTCGGTATACAATTAACCGTTATTTTCCAACCAGTGCTCCCATAATATCGTCTCTCATATCAATAACTGCCTGACGGGAAGCATCTGCATAGGCTGTTTCTCCATAAGATGCATATTTTTCCTGCTGATATGCACAGATGATTCCACGGGAAGAGTTCACAATGGCGCCAAGACCGTCTTTATTGAAATAGTGGACCAGGTCTTCGGCCTTTCCTCCTTGTGCGCCATAACCCGGAACAAGAATATAGGTTTTTGGCATGAGTTTACGAAGCACCTTTCCCATCTCCGGATAGGTAGCACCAACTACGGCACCTACATAACTGTACGAATCTCCCATGAAGCTTTCTCCCCACTGGGCCACCTTTTTTCCAACCAGCTCATACAACGGTATTCCATCGATTTTCTGATCCTGAAATTCTCCACTGGACGGATTCGATGTCTTTACCAGAACAAAGATTCCCTTTTTCGTCTCCTTGCATACGTCAATAAAAGGCTGTACGCCATCACTGCCAAGATAAGGATTTACCGTTACAAAATCTTCATTGAAGCCAGAATAAGTCTTAGAGCCAACGACCGTCTTTCCCACATGTCCTATGGCGTAAGCCTTTGAAGTAGAGCCAATGTCGCCCCGCTTAATATCCCCAATGACAACCAGCCCCTTTTCCTTACAGTAATCGACCGTTTTCTGATAGGCCACAAGCCCCGGTACTCCAAACTGCTCATACATGGCAATCTGAGGCTTAACCGCCGGAATCAGATCCGATACCGCATCCACAATTCCTTTATTATACTGCCAGATTGCTTCTCCTGCTCCTTCCAGTGTCTCTCCGTATTCCTCAAATGCTTTCTTTCTGATAAATTCCGGTACATAGGAAAGCATTGGATCAAGTCCAACGACAATTGGTGCTTTCTTATTCGTTATTTCTTTCACTAACTGATTAATCATTATTAACCTCTTTCTTTTCTATATGATATACCATTTTTCCATCTACAAACGTCATCTGTATACAGCCATGCACGGTTTTGTTATGAAACGGTGTATTGGTTCCTTTGGATGCAAACTTAAACTTATCAATCTGGTATTCCTGTTCAAAGTCTGCAATGACCACATCTGCTGCACTGCCTGGTTTCAGTGTTCCTTTTTCGATTCCGATGATTCGTGCCGGACTGGTGCTCATCCGTTCTACCAGCTGTAATTTCGTCAGATATCCGGTGTCTACCAGTTCCGTCACTGCCAGGGCAAATGCCGTTTCCAGCCCAACAATTCCAAACGGTGCTTTTGCAATGGACTGATTTTTTTCCTCCGTGCTGTGTGGCGCATGATCCGTCGAGATTGCCTCCATAATATTATCCTTTAACGCCTTCTTAAGCGCTTCCACATCTTCCCGGCTGCGTAAAGGCGGATTCATCTTATAATTGGCATCATCTCCCGGAATATCTTCGTCACAAAGGGTAAAATGATGCGGACACACTTCTCCGGATACCTGTACGCCCCACTCCTTTGCCTGCCGGATATACTGGACACTGTCTTTTGTGGAACAATGGCATAGATGCAGTTTTGCACCTGTTTCTTTCGCCAGCTGGATATCCCGTGCCACGATAATATCCTCCACGGCATTCGTGATTCCATTTAATCCAAGGCTTTCTGCTTTGCTGCCAGCATTCATCACACCGCCCCGGACAAGATTCTTATCTTCACAATGGGCAAGCACCGTAATCTTTTCTTTTGCTGCAAGCTTCATAGCCTGGGCATAGACCGCACTGTCCATCACAGATTTGCCATCTTCACTGATTGCCACCATTCCTTCTTCAACCATAGCCGGAATATCAGTTACTTCTTTTCCCGCCTGGTTTTTGGTCACCGCACCAACCGGAAGGATATGAACAACTGATTCGTTCTTTTCTTTTTCTTTTAAATAGCGGATCATCTCCACAGAGTCAATCACCGGCTTTGTATTTGGCATAGGACATACCGAAGTAAAGCCACCCCGGGCTGCAGCCTGTGAGCCTGTTGCAATCGTTTCTTTGTATTCAAACCCAGGTTCCCGGAAATGTACATGCAGATCAATAAAACCTGGCATTACAGCAAGACCCTGTGCATCAATGATCTGGTCTGCCGGTTCGTTGATGTGGCGCCTGACTGCTGCAATGATACCATCTTCAATCAGCACATCCATACAGGCATCCAGATTCTGGGACGGGTCTAGTACTTGTCCATTCTTGATTAATATTCTCATATTGGTTCCTTTCTTATGCTACAGATATGTTTCCACATCCTTCAACACCATTGGATTCTCAATATACTGCTTCAGTTCTTCTCTTGCCACCCACTTATAATCGTTGAGGTCTTCCGACAGGAGAACTTCATCATTATCTGCCTGTAAAAGATAGGCAATTCCGATATTAAACACCTCTCCCACCATATATGACCACGTGTAAAGTGCCTGTTTCATATGAACGGAAAGGCTTGTCATATCTGACGTAATCCGAAGCACTTCTTTTTCCGGTGCTTCCCCAAAAACAATTTTGTCGTCAAGAAATCCCCACTGATATGGATCAACAATACGGTCATCAAACCATCGCTCCACAATTAAGTATCTGCCCTGATATTCCACGATTCCTTTTACATTGATTCCATACTGGTTCATGGAAATCCCCCTTTCAAACTAAACCTTATGAAAAATTTTACCATAATCAAGAAAAAAAGTACATAGAAAAAATCAGGCAAGGTGGGAATCAGAGCATCCCTTTGCTCTGATTCCCACCCCGCCTGATTTACGTGTACGAAGCTTGCATGATTATTTGAATAACCCGTGCTTCTTTGCCTTTTTTCCTTTTCCTTCGCTTTCTTTTGTGTCATCATCTGCCGTTCCTGCCGGACGGCCAGTCACAGATTCTTCAAACTGGCGTAACAGATCTTTCTGTTCTGCCGTAAGATGCGTCGGCACATCCACTTCCAGAGTCAGATATTGGTCTCCCCTTACCTGATGGTTACGGATTGTCGGAACTCCTTTTCCTTTAAGACGCACTTTCGTTCCTGTCTTCGTTCCCGGTTTTACAGTATAGATCACATCTCCGTCAATCGTTGAAACTTTTAAGTCTCCTCCTAAAACAGCTGTTGCATAGGACATTGGTACAGTTGAAAAAATATCATATCCCTGTCTCTGGAAAACCGGATGTTTTGATACTGTTACTTCAACAAGCAGATCCCCTCTTGGTCCGCCATTCGTTCCCGGTTCTCCCTTATCTCTAAGCCGGATACTCTGTCCGTCATCAATTCCTGCCGGAACAGATACTGCAATCTTTTTCTTTGACGTCGTAAATCCCGTACCATAACAAGCCGAACATTTTTCTTTAATAATTTTACCCGTACCACGGCAGTCCGGACAAGTCTGGACATTTTGCACCATACCAAACAGAGACTGCTGCGAAAATACAACCTGCCCCTTTCCTCCACATTTCGTACAGGTAACTGGAGAAGTGCCCTCCTTTGCCCCTGTTCCGTGACATTTGGTACAGGTATCCTTTAGATTTAACTCCAATTCTTTCTCTACACCAAAACAGGCTTCCTCAAACGTAATCCGAATGCCTGCCCGCACGTTGGCACCTTTCATCGGTCCCTGGTTGCTTCTTCTGGAACGGCCTCCTCCGAAAAAATCTCCAAAAATATCTCCAAAGATATCTCCCATATCCATTCCGGAGAAGTCAAAACCTCCTGCTCCTCCTGCACCGCCTTCAAACGCTGCATGACCGAACTGGTCATACTGCCGGCGCTTATCCGCATCACTTAATACCGCATAGGCTTCCGATGCTTCCTTAAACTTCTCTTCTGCTTCTTTATCCCCCGGATGACTGTCCGGATGGTATTTTTTTGCCAGTTTCCGGTAGGCTTTCTTTAGTTCGTCATCCGTTGCTGTCTTTGATACGCCTAACACGTCATAATAATCTCTTTTCTCTGCCATCGCTTCCACCTTCTTTGCAAGAGTGCCCCGGGGGTTCCGGTATACAACCTGCCAGATCCTCCGGGGTTTCTTGTCTTTACTTATTGTTCAATGCGGATAACCCGCCTGACTGTTTATACTTCTCTGAAATCACCGTCAACCACATCATCACCATAACCAGCATTTGTAGCATCACCAGCCTGCGCTCCATCGGTGCTCTGTGCGCCAGCGGCTCCTGCAGCTTGCTGTGCCTGCTCATACATTTTCTGGAACAGAGACTGTGCACCAGTCATTAATTTCTCCTGGGCAGCTTTCATCTCTGCTACATCTGCCTCCGTCATATTTTCCGGAGCTGCTTTGTGTTTCTCAACTAATGCTTTTAAGCTGTTTAAATCTGCCTCAACAGCTGATTTCTCACTTGCATCAATCTTGTCACCAGCCTCATTGATTGCTTTTTCAGTCTGGAATACCATGGAATCAGCATCATTGCAGGCATCAATGGCTTCTTTTTTCTTTTTATCCTGTGCTTCATATTCTGCGGCTTCTTTAACGGCCTTATCGATCTCCTCATCAGACATATTAGAACCTGCTGTAATGGTAATATGCTGTTCTTTTCCAGTTCCAAGATCTTTTGCAGAAACATTAACGATACCATTCGCATCAATATCAAAGGTTACTTCAATCTGTGGCACACCTCTTCTTGCCGGAGGGATTCCATCAAGACGGAACTGTCCAAGTGATTTATTATCTCTTGCAAACTGTCTTTCACCCTGTACTACATTGATATCAACTGCAGTCTGGTTATCTGCTGCGGTAGAGAAGATCTGGCTCTTCTTTGTAGGAATCGTTGTATTTCTCTCAATCAGTCTGGTTGCAACACCACCCATTGTCTCAATGGAAAGGGAAAGTGGAGTAACATCGAGAAGAAGAATATCGCCAGCACCTGCATCACCAGCAAGTTTACCACCCTGGATGGATGCGCCAATTGCAACACACTCATCTGGATTTAAGTTCTTAGATGGCTCTTTTCCAGTTAACTGTTTTACTTTATCCTGTACGGCAGGGATACGTGTGGAACCACCAACTAACAGTACCTGACCTAAGTCAGCGGTTGTCAGTCCTGCATCCTTCAATGCATTTTGAACCGGAATTGCTGTTCTTTCTACAAGATCACTGGTCAGTTCATCAAATTTTGCACGGGTCAGGTTCATATCAAAATGTTTTGGACCTTCAGCCGTTGCAGTAATAAATGGAAGATTAATGTTTGTTGAAGTAGAGGAAGAAAGTTCTTTCTTTGCCTTCTCAGCTGCTTCTTTTAATCTCTGAAGTGCCATCTTATCAGTAGAAAGATCCACACCTTCTGCTTTCTTAAACTCATCAATCATATACTGGGTTAATTTATTATCAAAATCATCACCGCCAAGGTGGGTATCACCATTCGTAGACAATACTTCAATAACACCATCACCAATCTCAATAATGGATACATCAAAGGTACCGCCACCCAGATCGTAAACCATGATTTTCTGTTCATGTTCATTATCAAGACCATACGCAAGAGCAGCCGCTGTTGGCTCGTTGATAATTCGTTTTACATCCAGACCTGCGATCTTGCCTGCATCCTTTGTTGCCTGTCTCTGTGCATCATTAAAATATGCCGGCACAGTAATAACGGCCTCACTTACTTTTTCACCAAGATAGCTTTCTGCATCTGCTTTCAGTTTCTGAAGAATCATAGCAGAAATCTCTTGTGGAGAATACTTTTTATCATCAATGGCAACCTTGTAATCACTTCCCATATGACGTTTAATAGATGAAATGGTTTTCTCAGCGTTCGTAACTGCCTGACGTTTTGCAGGATCACCTACAAGACGCTCACCAGTTTTGGAAAATGCAACAATTGACGGTGTCGTTCTGGCGCCCTCTGCATTTGCAATAACAACTGGTTTTCCACCTTCCATTACAGATACACATGAATTCGTAGTACCTAAGTCAATACCAATAATCTTACTCATAATTCGTTCCTCCTGTTTCCTATCAAAAATTAATTTGCAACTTTTACCATACTATGGCGAACAACTGATTCTTTGTACAGATAACCTTTCTGGAATTCCTCTGCCACAATATTCTCGCCAAAATTCTCATCCTCCACATGCATCACTGCATTATGGAAATTCGGGTCAAATTCCTTGCCGACCGCTTCAATTGGTTTCACACCAGCTTCTTCGAGCATCGTAAGCATCTGTTTGTAGATCTGCTCCATGCCCTGAACAAAAGCATCTTCTTTCTGTTCCTCCGGGATAGAAGAAAGACCTCGCTCAAAATTGTCTACAACCGGAAGCACCTTTTCTACAATACTTTTTGCTCCCATTTCAAACATCTGGCTCTTTTCCTTCTCCGTACGTTTCCGGAAATTATCAAACTCTGCCATGTTGCGCATGAGACGATCATTGAGTTCTTCTATTTTCTCGTCTTTCTTATCTTTCTTCTCTTTCTTTCCTTTTTTCCCTTCCGGTTTTTCTTTGGAGTCCGTTTTCTTTTTCTCCGGTTCACCATCTTCTTTCTTCTGGTTAGCAGTTTCTTTTTTCTCTTCATCCGCTGCCTTCGATGCATTCTTTTCTTCTGCATCCCTTGTTTCTTCAACTACTTTTTCTTCTTTTTTTTCTTCCTTCTGCAATGGGCTTACCGCCTTTCTTCTTTATTTTTAAATATATCATCCAAATCAGACATCATAGCCCGTATGGTAGTTACCACTTTCTCATAATCCATCCGTTTTGGTCCTACAATTCCAATCTTTCCAAAAACTCCATCTGACACCTCATAGGTTGCAGTTACAATGGAGCAGTCCTTCATGGAATCAAGTGGAGATTCCTCTCCAATATAGACCTGAATCTGATGGCTGCCATCATCTGTAGAATTCTTCTCACTTAACAGTTCGGTAAGAAGATGCTTTTCTTCAAAGGTACCTAAAAGCTCACTTGCCTTCTGGCTGTCAGACAATTCCGGATATTTTAATATGTTGGTAGCACCGCTTGTATAGATCTCGACGTTATCTACATCTGATACGATCTCTGCCACAGCATCCAGAATATCGCCAACCAGTCCTGCATAAGGTCCGGATTCTTCTTTCATCTTCTGGATCAGGGATAGATTAATCTCTGTCATATCCAGTCCCTGCAGAAAAGTATTGAACATGAGATTCAGCTTTAAAGCCATTTCCTGATCCACCGGTTCTTTTGTGTGTATCATCCGGTTTTTGACAATATTGCCTTCCAGAACCAGGACAAACAAAATCTGATCTGCATCCATGCTGGTAAGCTGGATAAATTTCACTTTCTTATGCTTAACCTTAGGCTTTGTCACCACGGAAGCATAATTAGTGTTGGCTGCCAGCATTTTTGCTGCCTGCTGTAACAAATGTTCAATATGATCTGCCTTCTTCTCAAGCTGATCCTTCATATCATCGATTTCCTGTATCTTATCTGTCATAAGAGAATCCACATAAAACCGATACCCTTTATCCGAAGGAATCCGTCCAGCAGATGTATGCGGCTGAAGAATATATCCCATCTCCTCCAGATCAGACATCTCATTCCGGATTGTCGCTGAACTTAAATTCAGATCCGTATCCTTCGATATTGTCCGGGAACCGACCGGTTCTCCAGTTTCCAGATAATTCTTGATAATGGCGTGAAGGATTTTTATTTTTCTCTCATCCAACTCCATTGCACCACTCCTACTTTCATTCGGAAAAAGTTTCTGCTTTTGTTCTTGTTAGCACTCATCCTTATGGAGTGCTAACATCTTTGTATCCTTAAAATACACCCTTATCCTTCGTTTGTCAATACTCGGATATCAAAAAATCAGAAAAAATTATATTACTTACTGAAATTCCAGCTTCGGTAAGGGCAATCTTCCCATCCTGTTCTTTTAATAATCCCAGTTTCCGGTACTTTTCAATTACCTTTCCATACACATCGTCTATGTTTTTACCAAATTGCCTGAAAAAATGCTCCCGGGATACCCCTTCCATTCTTCGAAGTCCAAGAAACATCGTCTCCTCCATTTTAGCAGTCTCAGTTAAGGTCTCCTTTTCCTGAATATTTTCCTTCCAATCCGGATGCTTAAGAAAATATGAAAGTTCCCTTCTCTGACTGTACCGGTTATCCATTAACAGGGAAGCTGCCCCGGTTCCAAACCCAACATAATCCTGCCTTTTCCAATATCCTTCATTATGTCTGCATGAAAAACCGTCTTTCCCATAATTAGAGATTTCATACCGCTGGTATCCATATCCGTCCAGAATCTCCTTCGTCCGTTCATACATTTTCCGCTCGGTTTCCTCATCCGGCAGCTCCTCTCTATGTTTATCATACATCTGGTAAAAAACCGTTTCTGGCTCAATAATCAGACTGTATGCGGAAATATGCTCCGGATCTAACCGGCAGACTTTCGTCAGAGAATCTTCCCACTGCTTGAGTGTCTGTCCGGGAAGTCCCGACATCAGGTCAATATTTATATTTTGAAAGCCTGCTTCTCTTGCCATCTTATAATTATCAAGAAATTCTTCATAGGTGTGAATTCTTCCAAGAACTGCAAGCATCTGGTTGTCGGTTGACTGAAGGCCAAGACTTAGCCGGTTCACCCCTGCCTTAAAAAATCCATTCAGTTTTTCTCTTGTCAGTGTCCCTGGATTCGCCTCCAATGTTACTTCCAGATCGTTCTCTGATGGAATCGTTGTCCGGATCATTTGAAGAATCCGTTCAATCTGGCAGGCTGACAATATGGACGGTGTTCCTCCGCCAAAGAAGACCGACACCGCCTCATAGTTACTTTCCCGGAATTCATCCAGCTTCCCAAAGGACGCAATCTCTTTTTGAAGTCCCTGTACATACTCCTCTATCACCTTGTCTGAAGCCGGTGCCGATAAAAAATCGCAATAGTTACATTTTCGGATACAAAACGGAATATGGACATACACACCTAATTTTTTTTTCATAGATCCTTCTTTTTTCCTTTCCCAATTTCTTCTATTTCCAAACCGGAGAGTAATAACCAGGCTTTCCCTTTCTACCCATAGATCAGTAAAAAAACCTGGAGATGTAAGGGATGCACCTTACACCGCCAGGTCTCTTTACTGATTTACATACAAGAAGTCTGGGTTACCACTTACTCTTCGTCCAGCTTTAACACACTCATGAACGCCTTCTGTGGGATCTCCACATTGCCCACCTGACGCATCCGCTTTTTTCCTTCCTTCTGTTTCTCTAACAGTTTTCGTTTTCTGGATATATCTCCACCATAACATTTGGCAAGCACATCTTTTCTCATCGCCTTTACCGTTTCCCGGGCAATGACTTTACTGCCAATTGCCGCCTGGATCGGAATCTCAAATAACTGTCTTGGAATCTCCTGTTTAAGCTTCTCACACATCTTCCGTGCCCGCTCATAGGCGGTATCTGCATGGATGATAAAGGACAGGGCATCGACTTCTTCTTTGTTAATAAGAATGTCCAGTTTTACCAGTTTCGATGGCTGGTATCCTTTCATCTCATAATCAAAGGAAGCATAACCTCTCGAACGGGATTTTAATGCATCAAAGAAATCGTATATGATTTCATTTAAAGGCAGTTCATATTTTAGCAGGGCACGGGTTGTCTCCAGATATTCCATACCAAGGTAATTGCCTCTTCTTTCCTGACAGAGGTTCATAATCGATCCCACATACTCTGTCGTAACCATAATCTCTGCACTGACAACCGGCTCTTCCATATGCTCAATCTCCGATGGATCCGGAAGGTTGGATGGATTCGTAATATCAAGGACCTGTCCATCTGTTTTATATACTTTATATACAACGCTTGGCGCAGTGGTAACTAAGTCCAGATTATATTCCCGTTCCAGCCGTTCCTGAATAATCTCCAGATGGAGCAAGCCTAAAAAACCACACCGAAAGCCAAATCCCAGTGCAATCGAAGTCTCTGCTTCAAATTGCAGGGAGGCATCATTTAACTGCAGTTTTTCCAAAGCATCCCTAAGATCCTGATACTTCGCCCCATCTGCCGGATATAAACCGCAGTACACCATAGGATTCACCTTTTTATAACCAGGCAGTGCCTCTTCACACGGATTGTCTGCATCAGTAACTGTATCCCCCACCCGGGTATCCTTTACATTTTTCAGGCTGGCCGTAATATAGCCTACCATTCCGGCTGTCAGTTCTTCTGCCGGAATAAACTGGCCTGCACCAAATGTTCCTACCTCTACCACCTCTGCTTCTGCACCGGTAGCCATCATCCGCATCCTCGTTCCTTTTTTTACCATACCGTCGAATATCCGGCAAAAAACAATTACACCTTTATAGGCATCATACACCGAATCGAAGATCAGTGCCTTTAATGGTTTCTCTAAATCACCGGATGGAGCCGGAATCTTGGTTACAATCTGCTCAAGAACTTCTTCAATATTCGTTCCCATCTTAGCCGAAATCAGGGGTGCATCTGATGCATCCAGACCGATCACATCTTCAATTTCGGCTTTTACACGTTCCGGGTCGGCACTTGGAAGATCAATTTTATTAATAACCGGCATAATCTCCAGGTCATGATCCAGTGCCAGATAACAGTTTGCCAATGTCTGGGCTTCAATCCCCTGGGCAGCATCTACAATCAGGATTGCCCCTTCACAGGCTGCCAGGCTGCGGGATACTTCATAATTAAAATCCACATGTCCCGGCGTATCAATCAAATTAAACAAATATTCTTCCCCGTCCTTTGCCTGATACACAATGCGGACAGTCTGGGCTTTAATCGTAATGCCCCGCTCCCGTTCAAGCTCCATATTGTCCAGAACCTGAGCCTGCATCTCACGGCTTGTCAGAAGACCTGTTTTCTCTATAATCCGATCGGCCAGGGTTGACTTTCCATGGTCGATATGGGCAACAATGCAAAAATTCCGAATATGTTTCTGATCCATCTTTCTTCCTCCAATGGCTTTTTTCATAGGTATTGTATCATATTCTAATACCAAGGTCAAAAGGTGTTCAATGGAGCGAAAGCGGGTATTTCATGGCACCTGATATTCTGCGAGCTTCCGGCGGCTGTGTGCTCGTCACGGCTGAACTGTTACGCTTATTGGCCGGACAACACTTCATGGATAATCCTTGCCAAGGGTTTTGCCGCATTCTTTGCCTCTGAAACCGTATTTTTATGATTGCCCAGCTCAATAAGCAGAGATTTTTTCCGTAAGTGAAGATTATAGCGGTAAGGCTTTAAATAAATTTTCCTTGAGAATTCCGGATATTCTTTCAGAGACGCCATCTGAACCTGAAGACTGAATGCAAGATTCGCTTGTAGATTCGGATTCTTTAAATAAGAAATCTCTCCCTTCAGATTCCGGCTCAGTCCATTAAACAGCATAATCTGGGCAGTTTTTTTCCCGTCAATGGTTGTCACAAGTCCTCCGCCTCCTTCTGCCGCTGCATCACGGTGCAGATCAATGACAACTTCAATAGACGGGTACTCTTTCAATGTTTTTGTAATTTCTTTCTCTGCTACCGTATATGCCCTGCTTCGGTCAATTTTCCCGTTAATCCGGTCATATTCTGTTTTATCATGAAGCACATTATATCCATACACTTTCAGCTCCTCTGATAGTTCCGTCCCTACTCCAATAATGGAGTCCTCTTTTTTCCCTTCCCGGCTGTCTATAAAAGTTTCTGAACCTCCATGGGTATGGTAAATCAGAATCTGCGGCTGTTTTTTCTTCTTTTTTTTCTGCATTTTACAGTCAGTGGATAATAATTTATCAACTTGAAAGACATTTTTATCAATAGTCGTAGTGGAATGTACTACAAAAAAGTTTTCAATCAGATAGGAAAGACTCTTCTCTTTTTTCAGCTTTAAAATCATATTTTCGTTTGCACCGAGTTTTATTTTTTCTTCACTTGTCCAATCTGAAGATAGAAGTTCTTCCTGATAAGAATCTCCTGTCAGAATATCATTTGAACTGATATAGATTTTCCGTTCTGTTAACACCCGGGCTTCCTGATTTTCCGATAAAGCATTTTTCTGTCTGGCATTTTCATCCTCTGCCTCTTTTACCGCTTTTTCCCTCTGCCTTTCATAAGGATCCATTTTCCAGTAGCTTCTGGCTGTATAAGACACCTGGTATTTCTCATCAAGCATATAATCCGTCATATAGATAAACCAGGACTCCAGAAACTGGTCACGGATGTTTGCACCGAATCTTAATGTGTCCTGCTTCACAACAGGATTACAGATATATAAAAGAAAAAGAACCATTATAATCAATAATCCAGCTATCCTCTTCATTTTCCACTTCATAGGTTCACCGCCTTACGAAGAATATATGAACTTATGAAGAAAATAGAACGATATTTCATGAATCTTCAAAAAAAGCAAAACTGTCATTAATGGCATCCGACAGCACATCTGCAATATTCTGGACTGCCTCATCCATATTTTTGGGTGTGACAATCAGATCAGTCTTCCCGCTTTTTTTTCTGGATTCCCATATCTGGTCAAAAAAATCTTTAAGCTCTTTCTGGGACAAGCCCTCTTCCAAAAATGCTTCTTCCAGATAATCGCTTACAATCGTTGCTGCATCCACCACGGTAGGCACTCCCACTGCAACCACCGGAACGCCCAGTGTCTCTTTATTAAGTGCTTTACGATGATTTCCCACACCGGATCCCGGACAGATTCCGGTGTCCGTAATCTGAATGGTCCGGTTTAACCGTTCCACACTTCTGGCTGCCAGGGCATCTACTACTACTATGAGATCCGGTTTCATCTGGGATACGATTCCCTTTAGAATCTCCACGACTTCCATCCCGGTCTGCCCGGTTACACCTGGTGCGATGGCTGCCAGTGTTTTTAAAGAATACTCTTTTGAAAAGCTCTCTCCGTATTCACTTCTTAAGTGCCGGGTAATCACCAGCTGATCCACTACACGGGGACCGACGGAATCCGGTGTAGCCTCCCGGTTCCCAAGCCCCACCACCAGTACAACCCCGTTCTCCTTAAGCTGTTCTCTACTGGCCAGCAGATTTAAATACCGGCTGATCGTCTGAACTAATATTTCACGGTGTTCTTTTTTCATATATTCCAGTTCTTCCGATTCCACGGTAATATAATGTCCTTTTGGTTTTCCCATAGCCTTTGCGCCGCGCTGATTCGTAATCTGAACGGTCGAAATATGAATACCAGTATCCTTTACCTGCTTTTCTTTTAGAATAACTCCTTTTAATTCCACGTCATCTTCCGGAAATGACTCTCTGATCTCTACAGCCAGATCTGTCCTCTTTGTCTGCATACCATAACTCCTCTTCTGAAACGATCCATCAGTATCTATCTGATAGTATCCTCATTTTGAAGAAGATTATGTCCGGTTAAAAAAGATATCGTTCCAGAATTCGTTGCAGACCTTCCGTATTAACCGGTTTGTATAAATAAGCTGTGATTCCTGCATTTTCCATCTTTTTTCTATCTTCCCGGTCACTGCTGGCAGTCATGGCAATAATCGGTACAATCTTTGCATCCGCACGATTCAGATTCCGGATATAGCGTGTCGCTTCCACACCGTTCATTACCGGCATCTTAAGATCCATAAAAACCAAATCATACGTATGAAGCGTTGATTCACAAAACTTCTGGACTGCTTCCTGTCCATTCTTTGCTGTATTTACTTTACAATGGAAGGTTTCCAGTATCGTTTTAATTGTTTTTGCATTAAGACGATTGTCTTCACACAACAGAATCTGTCCGGTTCGTTTAGAATGGTTCCCTTTTCTTTCCGGTTTCGGTTTTATGACAGCCGTTTCCTTTTTTTCAAGCAGAAAACAAACTGTGATCTGTGTGCCTTTATTCACAAGACTCGACACCTGAATTGAGCCTTTCATCTGATCCACAAGCATTTTTGTAATTGGAAGTCCAAGCCCCATTCCCTCCTGATATCCAATCTCCTTACGGTCATCTCTGGCAAATGGCACATAGACTTTTGGAAGAAATTCCGGACGTATACCGATCCCATTATCCCTCACAAGGATTTGAACCAGAACCATATTACCCTCGGTCTTTTCACTTCGAAGTGTCAGTTCAACATGTCCCCCATCTGGTGTAAATTTCACCGCATTAGTCAAAAGATTAATCAGAATCTGCTGAATTCGAACCCGGTCCATCATAAGGGAACATCTGGTAAACTCTTCCGTATGAATTTCAAAACAAATCTGCTTCTTTTCAGCCAATGATGCAATATTTTTCTTAACATATGCCACTACATTGTCCATTACTTCCGGTTCATAATGAAACAGAAGCTGTTTCTTCTCCATGAGAGTTATATCCTGTGTATCATTCATTAATGCTTTTAAATATTCTCCAGAGTGCTGAATATCCTGCAGGTTTTCTCTGACAGCATCCGGCAAATCATTGCGCATCAATAATATTTCTGTCAGATTCATAATCGAAGTCATCGGGACGCGAAGTTCGTGACTAATCTGGGATAAAAGGACGGACTTCTCCCTGTCCGCTTTCTTAATCTGTTTTAACTCTCCGGATAGCTGTTCGTTCTCATTCTTCAGCTTCCGGTAAGCATCACTAAGCAGTTTATATTCGTAATCTTTTTTATTTTGTCTATCATCCAACGTCATCCGGCTTTGACACCACTTTCTGTATGATTATACCGTAAATTGTCCCATAACCGTCTGAAGTTCATCCGAATATTCCTTTGTCTGATCGGACATTTCATACACGTTCGAAACCATTTCCAGAAGATGCTTTGCCTGCTCCTCCATCCCGGAGATTCCAGACGTGCTCTCGGATATACTTCCAGATATCTCATCAACGGAACCTTTAATATCTTTTGTCATAACATGAAGCAGATCAACCGATTCGCTGATTTTCTGCATGTTAATTTCAATCTCTTTGGAATTATTTACATATACTCCGCATATAGCAATAAATTCATTATAATCTCCCAGCACCGTTTTTTCCAGAAAATCCATTGTCTTTTCCAGACATTCCAGTGTGGCGGAAGTCACCTCCCGTACACGCTCCGTAGTAATCATAATACTTTCTGCCATTTTATTGGATTGTTCTGCCAGAGAATTGATTTCTTCTGCCACAACAGCAAATCCCTTTCCCTGCTCACCAGCATGTGCCGCCTCAATGGATGCATTCAGAGATAAAAGGGATGTCTGTTCCGCGATCTCCACAATTCCTCCAGTGAGATGATTAATCTTATCGATTTCTTTGGAACGTTCCATAATCTCAGCTGTTTCGCTTTTCAGAATCTGGTACATCTCCTTTGTTTTACTGCTGGCCTCTTCTGTGTTATTCTTCATATTCTCTGCATCACGGATTACATTGGAGACCACTTCCACTCCATGCCTTGTCTGTCCATTAATCGCTCCCACATTCCGATTAATACCGCCTACACTCTCATCAATATGCTCCACACTCTTCTGATTGATTTTCATCAGATCAGACAGTGCAGATGCCGTCTTATTATTGCTCTCAGAATGGTTCTCGAGTGTGCTTACCATATTGCTTAATTTATCTGCATCCGTGGATAGATCGCCTGCAACGCCGGACAGCTTCTCCACAACCTGTGCCAGAGTACTCTGCAGTTTTTCCATCGCCCGGCTGATATCCCCAATCTCATCTTTTCTCTTCAGACCGGAGCGAAGCAGATCCTGATTTCTCAGATCAAGTGCAGAACACCGCTGAATTACAGTAGTAACACGCTTGATCGGCTTTACAATTACACTGGCAAAGATCAGAGAAGTAATCAGGGCAACGAGCATGGCAATCACTGCCCCCACCATATTTTTCCGGGCAAGAGCAGAAGCCATGCTGACTGCATCGTCCCTTTCCGCAATAATCATAACGATACTGCCTATGCTGTCCAGCACATAATATCCCGCCAGCATCTCTTTTCCATTATCGGTATACTCAACTACCTTTGGTTCAATATCCGGATTCAGTCCACTGTTTACTTCATTTACCAGTTCCTTTGCCTCTTCATTCGTATTATCCGTCCCATAAAGCGATTCATCCGGATGATAAAGAACCTTATTACTGGAGCTGACAAAATACGGATAACAGGTATCTACCCCGTCTACTTTAACATCCTGAAACAATTCAATTAATTCTTCCTGAAGCAGCATTGAATTTCCATTCTTGCTGATCCGGTATTCCACCATCTTTCCATATGCCTTTGCCAGATTCAGCATGTTATTGGAGACACTGTCTTCCACAAGTGTCTTCGCAGTCGGCAGAGAGATCATAAGACTGATCAGCAGCGCAATCAAAGAACAGAAAAGTCCCATAGACAATACTTTCGCTTTTAGTTTCATAAAACACACCCCCTGTAGATATAGGATGATCCTTCTCCCTTCGTATCGTTTCACTCTCCTCGTGTGAAACATAAACCGCATCTTATGACTTTATTCTACCATATTCTCTCTGTAAATAAAAGCAGAATCATGATATAATGCACCAACAAGACAGTAACAGTAAGGATGGGATTTTATGAAGCAGAAATCAAACCGCCACAGCCGTTTTTTAATTCTTTTCTTTTTACGTTTATTCATTTTTTCAATTTTTACCGGCAAAATAAAGCAGAATCTGTCTGGCCAGTCAGACAGTGCGCTTTCCGGCATAGAGATTAGTTATCTGGATGTTCATCAGGGGAACGCTTCCCTGATACAGGCAGACGGACGTGTAATTCTGTTCGATACCGGCTCCTATTCCAATTACCCGCTCTTAAAAAAACAATTATCCAAAAAAGGGATTTCCCATATTGACTGTCTGATTCTATCCCACCCGGATGCCGACCACATGGGAAGTGCTGCTTCCATTCTTACCGATTATTCGGTTCCGGTTTTATACCAGTCCCGGCTTCACAAAGACACAAAAGCCTTTCAGAAATTAACAGAAGCGATCGAGCAGAATCAGGTAACCGTTCATTATCCGAATACCGGTGATACCCTTTCTCTTAGCAGGAATTTATCTGCCCAGGTATTATCTGCCAATGCTGGGAGCAAGAATTCCGACGATGCAAATGCTGCCAGTCTTGTTCTCCGCATGACTTATGGCTCCTGCCATTTTCTCTTTATGTCAGATGCACCTGCCAGTGTGGAATCGGATATTCTCTCAACCTACGATGTCCGGTCTGACGTCTATCTGGTCAGTCACCATGGCAGTGATACCGCAAACGGCATATCCTTCATAAAAGAAGTCGGTGCTTCTTATGCGGTTATCAGTGTAGGAAAAGACAATTCTTATGGACATCCGGATAAAAATGTCCTTTCCCGTCTGAAAAAATATGCACAACATGTACTTCGGACAGATGAAGACGGCATGATTACCATAACTTCTGATGGGAAACCAGGTTCGCTATCCTGTCAGACAGAGGTTCTATCAGACAATATAAAAAAGCACGAAAAAACCAGATACCTGATAAGTATCTGGTTTCAATAGAGCGCGAGACGGGACTCGAACCCGCGACCCCAACCTTGGCAAGGTTGTACTCCACCAACTGAGCCACTCGCGCATTTCTTGTTTTGCGGTTTTCGTTGTGACCGCCTCAACAATTGATAGTATACAGGACACTCCGCTATCTGTCAACACTTTTTTTAAAAAAATTTCATCTTTTTTTCAAATAATTAAAACTGTTCCAAAAATGAGTACTTCTTACATAAAAAAAGAACTCCCTGACGGTAGAAGTTCTTTTTATGTTTATTAGAATAACCGAATTAGAAACTAAGCCAGTTTATTCACTGCCTGAGCAAGACGGGATACTTTTCTGGATGCATTCTTTTTATGGTATACACCCTTTGTACAAGCCTTGTCAATCTCAACCGTAGCAGCTTTTAAAGCAACCTGAGCAGCTTCTTTATCATTTGCGTCGATTGCAGCATAAACTTTCTTAATGTAAGTTTTTACTTTTGAGCGGATTGCTTTATTGCGTTCTGTTTTTGTACGCGCAACAAGAATTCTCTTCTTTGCAGATTTAATATTTGCCAATGCAGACACCTCCAAACGTGATAAGATCAAATAATTATTTTGTCTTCCTGCTCCGGACACGGACGTGCAGCAAAACATCCCTTATATATTAAAATAAAGAAAGTAGCATGTCAACAACTATTTTTCATTTTGTCGAATTTCTCTTTTTTTTCGAATTTTCTTCCGAATTCCCCGGATAGCAAATACAATCACAGCCACAATCACTCCAACCACAGCAAAATATGGCAGTGAAACAATAAACCAAATCGTCAGGCTGCGAAGGGCTTGGCCTATCTCATACAAATTATCAGACAGTCCTGACCTAATCTCCTGCAAGAAACTCTTTTTTTCCTGCACAGTTCTTTCCCGTTCCACTTCTTCCAGGGTAAGATGTACGGTACTATACCGGACTTGATTATCATAAGTGCGAAGCTGGCTCTCATACGACTCAATCTGATAGCGGACATCTGTCAGTTCATTTTGAAGTGTGATCACATCCGACAGCTTCTCTGCCTTCTCCAACAATCTCAAAAGGGTTTCCTCTTCTGTCCTCAGGGCTTTTATGTGGCTTTCCATATCCACATAAGCCAGAGTTACATCCTCCGTACTTACATTTTTCGACAATACATTGGTGGACTCACTGATTTCCATAAGAAATGTGTCCAGCGATTCACACGGAACCCGGACAGTAAGGGAGCAGTATCTTCTGTTTCCCGCACCATACTGGCTTTCTTCCGATTCTTCAATGTATCCTTTTAACTGTTTGACTTTATCCGTAAGGGAAGTCATCAGTTTATCATATTCTTTCGTTTCCGCACAGATTGTCACAGTTTTAATTAATTTCTGGCTCTGATTTTCTGTGTCTGAGACCTGAATTTCATCCCCGCCCTTACTGTTTTCACTGTTACCATTACTGCTGCTGGTGCCAACTCCATCCTCTGGCATGGCAGATTTTTCTTCTGCCTCATAACCATCTTCCATATTTCCATCATCGGAATATTCCTGGGAACCACTGGTGACTTGATTCATTTCACTATCTGAGTATGTTTCCATTGAATTGCCACATGCCGTAAGAAGACACAATAAAACCACTCCTGCCAAAAGATTGGATAATGCTTTTTTCCTTTTTTTCATATTCTATCTCTCCTTTTATCCAGGCAGCACACATCATCTTGCCACCTTTAATACTGTTTCCTCCCCATCAATGTTCCGATAAAACCGATAGGTATCTTTTTCCTGTGAAAGCGAAAAACCATACTGCTCTGGAATAATTGATTCCATACAGCTTTCTCCTGCTGTCAGGGTGAATTCTTCTTCCCCTTCTTGTTGTTCATATAGAAGAATCCATTTTCCATCCTCCATGCGTTCGATTTTTGTAACCGGGCCATAAGATACCGGATATTCTGATGAATTCCACATCTGGAATACAATTGTACCATCGGATGGCTGATCTTCTTCTGCCAGTGACCAGACCGGGTATTGGGATTCCTTTTCTTCTGTATACACAGAACCCTGGCTGTCCGACTGGGATTCGCCAGAAATCAAGGAATTTGACAGATCAGAATAATGGTTGTCACTTTTCGTATCCATTCCAACTCCCGAATGAAATAATGCATATCCCCCTGCTGCCAACAGAACCGAAGCTGCCGCAAGAGAAGCCCACACGCAAATCCTCCGTCTTCTTTTTCCTTGTTTTTCCGGCATTGTTTTACCACACAGACGATCCCCTTTTTTGAGAACAGGCTCCACTTTTATAGAGAAGGAATCCTCATCTGGTTCCACCCCTTCTTTCTCCATGCGTTCCTGCATGGTCCGCAGTCTATCTTCCATGTTCTGTAAAAGGATTTTCTTTAATTTTTCTTCACCTGTCATATCCGTATTCCTCCTCCAGAAAATCCTGCAGTTTCTTTCTTGCCCGAAACATTCTTACATTGGCCAGCTTCGGTGAGATCCCCAGAATCTCTCCAATCTCCTGATCCGATAATTCATGAAGGACTTTTAGTTCAAATACAATCCGGTATGACTCATCCAGCTTTCCAACTGCATCACAGATCCGTTCCATGGATTCCTGCTTTAAAAGACCAGAAAGAGCATTTTCTTCCTCCATCCCCAAAAGACACTCCTGGCTTTCCACATCCAGCAGATCTTCCTTTTTTGATTTTTGTTTCCGTAAAAGGTCAATGGCTTTGCTTTTTACAATGGTTGCCAAAAAGCGTTTTGTTTTCGCTGCCTCCTCTCCTTTTACCTTATCAATGTGGCGCGTCAGTGCTAAAAAAGCCTCCTGTACAGCATCTTCCGCAAGATGGTCATCTTTCAGAATGTCTCTGGCTATGTACCACAGTAAATGCCCATATGTTTCATACAGCCTTGTAAACAGTCCTTTTTCTTCTTCCGTGTCCAATACAGACAGACAGATCAACATAATTTTCTACCCCTTGTCCCAGGATATTACGCTTTCATCCTACCAAACGTAATATCCTGTTCATTTACTACAAAAAAATTATTTTTTCTGCTCCCCGTGTAAAGCAGCCAGCCATCCAGAAGCTTCTTTCAGTCCTTCTTCACTAAATTCCACCGTCTTTTTCTTCTTATCTTCCTCCGGCGTCACTTCCATAATATAAGGTCCTGGCCACGCTGTCACCAAAAGTTCTTCCCCTTCCTTCCGGATCTGGAAATGAAGTCCCTTATAACTTCCAAAATAGATACTTTTTTTAAAATACGCCACCTCAAAGATTTCCCGGTAGATCTCCTGTGCCGGAAATCCCAGTTCCTTTCCTGACTCCATACGACGCTTCCTCCTTTGCATTTTCTCCAATAATATATGCCATAATCCAAAAAAACACAATCCTTTTGTCCAGTGACAGGCTGAACTGTTACGATTCCAGAATTGACATCGTTACAGTTCACTTCCAATCGTGCCGCCGATGGCATACAGAATGCCCTGACTTCTCACATAAAAACAGGAGGAATACAGATAGTACAAGGGATGTACAAACTGTATTCCTCTTTTTTTGTGAAAAATCTGACTTATTTTATTACACAAACTTCGTCATTTTGCAAAATGACTCAAATACTCTGCCGCAGCCACTGCCGCATTAGCACCGTCAGAAACTGCTGTGACGACCTGCCGGAACTTCTTTGTCCGCACATCTCCCGCCGCAAACAATCCAGCCGCCGACGTTTTCCCTGTCTCATCCGCTGCGATATATCCGCTCTCGTCCAGGGATACTACACCCTCTACCCCCTTCGTCTGTGGAATCATCCCGACTGCAACAAACACGCCATCCACAGCAATCTTCTGACCGTCTTTCAAAATAATCCCATTGACTTTTTGTTCTCCTGATATGGAAGCAACCTGTGCATCTGTTATAACCTCAATATTATCCCGTTTTCGGATGTTCTCCAGTGTTTTGGCAGAACCTCGAAATTCACTTCTCCGGTGGATCAGATACACTTTTTTACAGATTTCAGACAGATACAGGGCATCATCCAAAGCGGTGTTTCCTCCTCCGATTACCGCCGTTACTTTATCCTTATAAAAGGCTCCATCACATAACGCACAATAGGAAACTCCTTTTCCAGAATATTCTGTTTCCCCCGGCACATCCAGATGACGGTGAGCTGCACCAGCGCAATAAATTACCGTTTTCGTCTCCAGTACGGTTCCATTATCAAAATGCACTTTCCATCCATCTGTTTGCGGCTCAAACTGGCGGGCTTCTCCTTCGTAAAACTCTACACCCAGTTTTTCCGCATGTTCCCGGAATTTTTCTCCCAGTTCATACCCGGTGATTTCAGCAATTCCGAGATAATTGTCCACAAGACCACTTTCTGCAATCTGTCCCGTTCCAAGATATTCCTTTTCTGCTACTAAAACGTTCAGATTCGCCCGTTTCCCATAGATTGCAGCAGACAGCCCTGCCGGGCCGCTGCCTATGATCAGAATATCCAACATGGTAATCACTCCTTAATCTGCAGCTCTTCTTTTTCTGACACCTCTCCACTGATATGGAAGGAATTAAGAACCGGGTGTTCTGGTTCTAACAGAGACAAAATCAAATAACTTGCACTGCTGTCATAGGCCAGTCTCTTATCTTCCTCTGATGGTCTGGAAGGGCTTTCCGGATGAGAATGCCAGTTTCCAAGAGGCTTTAATCCATTCGCACGCATATCCTTGACCGCCTCTAACTGTTCCTTTGGATCCAGGGAAAAATGTTCCCTGGAATGGTCTATGTTTGTAAGAAAATATACTTTTTCAATTACTTTATCCTCTCCGGTTACGGTTCCTGCAATCAGTCCACATGCTTCATTGGGCAGTTCCTTTCTTGCATGCCGGATGATATTATCGTAATCTTCTCTTCGGATTTTAATCATTGTTTCAGACTCCTTCACACTCTGCCTGTTCATAATCAATCAGTTCTGTAATCGTTGGATGATCGCCACACACTGCGCAGCCAGAAGTATCCGTCGGCAGCTTGATTTTCCTAAATTCCATTTTCAATGCATCATAAGTTAACAGATATCCTGTAAGCAGGTCACCAACTCCCAGGATATATTTAACTGCTTCCATAGCCTGGAGACTACCGATCACGCCACCCATTGCACCGATTACACCAGCCTGCTTACAGGTAGGCACGGCATCCTTCGGTGGTGGATCTTTAAAGACACAGCGGTAGCAAGGTCCTTCCCCCGGTACATAAGTCATAAGCTGTCCTTTGAACCGGATAATTCCCGCATGGGAAAATGGTTTCTTTGCCATCACACACGCATCATTAATCAAGAATTTTGCCGGGAAATTATCGGTTCCATCAATAATAAAATCATAATCTGCAATCAGATCCATAATGTTTTCTGATGTAACAAAGGTACGGTACGTATTCACCGTTACATCCGGATTCATCCGGTTCATCGTCTCTTTTGCCGACTGCACCTTCGCCTTTCCCAGATCTTCTGTTGCATGGATAATCTGACGCTGCAGATTTGATAAATCTACTTCATCTGCATCCGCAATTCCGATCGTTCCTACCCCCGCTGCAGCAAGATACATAGCAGCCGGAGCACCAAGCCCGCCTGCGCCAATAATCAGAACTTTTGCATTCAAAAGCTTCTTCTGTCCTTTTGCACCTACTTCTTTCAATATAATATGTCTAGAATACCGCTCTAACTGTTCATTTGAAAATGCCACTACTGACCACCTCCCATGAAATAAAGAAACTCCACGTTGTCTCCATCTTTTAATACCTGCGTTTCAAAATTCTCACTTTTGGCAAATTCATCATTTACCGAAACGGTAACATACTCCGGAGTCTCAACCTGTTCCTCTGTAATCAACTGGGCAATTGTAATTCCATCCTTTACTTCCTTTGTTTCTCCAGCAACTGTAATCTTCATTCCCATATCCTCCTATTTGTTTTCTTCAATGATTTTTTCCAGATCAGCTTTTTTCTGGACGCCTGTCCGTCTTTCAATCTCCACACCATCCTTAAAAAGGCATAAAGTAGGTGCTGCCGTAACCTGATATTTCTCTACTAAATCCGTTTCATAAGCAATATTGACCTTTACAACTTGCAGATTATCTCCATATTTTTCCTCTAATTCTGCAAGAACCGGAGACATCCGCTTACACGGAACACAGCTGTCGGAATAAAAATCCACAAGAAAGAGTCCCTTGCCTCCAAGCACTTTTTGGTCAAAACCACTGTAATCCAACCGTTCTGCCATAAAACCTCCTATTACGCTATATCAATCTCCAACTTTTTTCACCAGCAGTTCATAGGTGCCATCTCCATTTTCGGTTAATTTCAAGACCTGATGTCCTTCCTCTTTCATACTGCGGGGTACATTCTGCACCGGCTCGCCATCATTGAGTTTTACCGATAATACCTGTCCATCATCCAGTTCCTCCAGTGCCACCTTTGCCTTTACAAAAGTAACCGGACATACCACATCCGTAATATCTACATAATCATCAATGTGAATATCAGCCATTTTCATATGCCTCCTTAATCTCTTTTTCAAATACTTCTTTTCCTACCCGGTCAATCGTGAATTTAAACCGTTCCCCCGGCAATGCATTTTTTTCAAAAAAGCGGATTGCCCGGTCGCAGACTTTTAACAACGTATCGTGATCTTCAATAAAAGGAATCACGGTTTCACCTTTATTAATGCGGTTGCCAAACAGCCCTCCGAAAGACACAATATATCCTTCGGTTTCCTGATAGGCATCTACCGGGCAGGATTTTGTACATCTTCCACAGAAATTACATTTCTCCTGATCCAGCGAAATCTTCCCGTCCTTAAGTTCTATGGCACCAGAACGGCAGACTTTCACGCATACCCCGCATTGAATGCATTTGTCTTTAATCCACTCTACTTTGATGCCGCCTTTAATGCCCACATCATTTTCCTCCGACTTCAGACAGTTATTCTGACAGCCAGTGATTCCAAATTTGAATTTGTGAGGCAATTCTTTTGCAAAATAGCGATCATCCAGTTCCTTTGCCAGCGCATAAGTATCAATACACCCGCTTGGGCAGATTGCTTTTCCCTGACATGCAGTAATAGTACGGACTCTCGGTCCGCACACCCCCGGCTCCACATCCCCTTCGGCCAGTGCATTTTTCACATCATCAATCTGTTCCAGCTTGATATATGGAATCTCCACACTCTGGCGGGAAGTAAGGTGTACATAACCGTCTCCATATTTCTCCGATACCTGGGCGATTTTAGCCAGCTGCTTTGCGGTAAGATTCCCACCTACCACCCGCAGTCTCAGCGAAAAATGATTTTTCTGCTTCTGCCTCATAAAACCGCCTTTTTTCAGTGTCGCATAATCTGTTGCCATATTTTATCCTCCTTCGCACGAAATCCTGTTTCTTTTATAATGACTCTACCGCCTGGGTAAAATCGTCTATCAGATCCTGAACATCCTCAATTCCTACGCTGATGCGGATGGTGTCTTCCTGCACTCCTGCCGCTTCTTTTTGTTCTTTTGTACTATGGGTATAAATCGTTGATGCCGGATGAATAACCAGTGTTCGTAAATCACCAATATTCGTAGCATTCAGCGCATATTTTAACGAGTTCAGCAATTGATATGCACGTTCCTTAGAGCCCACCTGTATGGTTATAATTCCTCCGCCAAGTCCATTTAACTGCCGGTCCACCAGTTCCTTGTATGGACTGTCCGGAAGCCCCGGATAATGAACTGACACTCCATCTAACCTTCCAAGAGCCTGTGCCAGTTCATAGGAATTGCTGCATATCCGCTCCATACGAAGTCCCAGTGTCTCCAGTCCTACCAGGTTTAAAAAAGCATTCGTCGGAGAAAGGCATCCACCCATGTTGCGCCAGATACCGTTACGAAGCTTTGCCAGATAAGCAAAACTTCCATATACTTTGTATTTCTCAAATCCATTGTAACGGGATACATCCCACTGGAAGTTCCCACTGTCCACAATGATACCACTGATGGAATTTCCTCCACCATTAATATATTTCGATGAGGAATGAACCACAATGTCTGCGCCATGTTCAAATGGGCGGACTGCATAAGGGGTCGCCGTTGTGCTGTCCATGATCAGAGGTATCCCTTTGCTATGTACAAAGTCTGCCACTGAGCGGATATCAATGACGTCCAGGCTTGGATTACTGATCACTTCTCCAAATACTGCCTTCGTATGCTCATTAATCAGCGGCTCAATTTCTTCAACTGTCACTTTACTAACAAATCTGGTTGTAATGCCAAATTGCTTTAAGTCAGAAAAAAGATCAATCGTTCCCCCGAACAGACCGCTTCCTGCAATAATCTCATCGCCGGCACTTAAAATATTTAGCAAGGAAAGGGTAACCGCAGACATTCCCGAAGCACAGGCAACTGCTCCCTTTCCACCTTCCAGTTCACAGACTCTCCTTTCAAATGCATCTACTGTCGGATTGCCGATTCGTGTATATGCGTACCCCGGTGCTTTATTATTAAATACCTTTTCTAATTTTTCTGCCGTTTCATAAGAAAACGCACTTGTCTGGCTAATGGGTGGAACCGTTGCACCATCTGCATAATTTTTAACAGCATTACCATGTAATAATTTTGTATTGAATTCCATATTGGTGCTCCTATCTGTATTGATTCTGCATAATCCGTATATTCCTACTTATTCTATAGGAATAGTAGCACTGCTCCTGATCTTTGTCAACAATTTTTTCTAGCATCTGTTCTGCATTATATGACATAATTCCTATTTTGTCAATAGGAATTATGTGTTTTAAATTCTTCTGCCAGTACGGATAATATAAGTTTCTCTTATGATCATATAGCTGATCAGATCTTTTATCAGGTCAGAATACCCGCGTCTCACTTTTCGTTATGATAATCAAGAAAAGTTAAGGTTACAACTGTCTAGTCACAGGGCAGGAAACGTGTACTGCAAGGCTCACACACAAAAAAGCCGCCTCACATTTTCCATCTGTGAAAGCGGCAATTTACTGCCATTCTTAAAGTTCTATCCCGGCGGTTTCCCCCACCACAATGACAGCAGGAGAAGGGATCTTCACTTCTTTTGTCTTTTTTGCGATTTCTCTGAGTGTCCCACGAACAGATATACTTTTTCCATTAAAATCTCCATGAACAACTGCTGCCGGGGTATCCGGGGATTTTCCATGAGCTATGAGCTGATCGGTTATCGCTTGTATATTGGAAAGCCCCATTAAAAAGATACAGGTTCCTTCCAATGCAGCAATCGTATCCAGATTCTCTGGCAGACTGTCATCACGATCCGCAGTATGACCGGTAATGACATGAAAGCTACGGCTTAATCCCCGGTGGGTTACCGGAATTCCAGCTAACGCCGGTACACAGACTGCCGAAGTAACTCCTGGCACAAGTGCAGTATCAATTCCTTCCTTGTGGAGTGCCTGGATTTCTTCACCGCCTCGTCCAAACACAAACGGATCTCCACCTTTTAACCGGACTACTCGTTTCCCCTCCTGCGCTTTCCGGATCAGCAGAGCATTAATCTCCTCCTGCTTCATGCTGTGAACTCCCATCCGTTTTCCGACATAAATTCTTTCACAGCTCTCTGACGCATGGTCTAAAAGCTTCTCATCCATCAGATCATCATAAACTAATACTTCGGCTTTTCTGATCTCATTTAACCCGCGGACAGTAATATAGTCAGCCGGACCACAGCCGGCTCCCACTAACACAACAGTCCCGTTTTTTTTCCCTGTAACCGATGCACTGTTTTCACAGGAAACAAACAAACCTTTTGCCTCTTCAACAGTTAGCGGTCGGTCTTTTTCCATACAAAGAAGTGCAGCTTCTTTCAGAAATTTTCCCCGAAGACTTCCATCCGGTATGGATTGTCTGACATTCTCCCTCAATTCTTTTAGATAACCAAGAATCGATTCCATCTGCCCGGGCAGTTCTTCCTCCATTTTACTTCGGACTGACGCAGCAATCTGAGGGCTGACACCTTCCGTCGATATTCCGGCAGTAAAACTTCCCCGTTTTAGGAGTGCAGGGAATAAAAAACTACAGGTCTTTTTATCATCCACCACGTTCACGAGAACATTCTGTTCCTTACAAAGCTGGCTGATGCGATGGTTTAATTCCCGGTCATCCGATGCCGCGATGACAAACGTACAGTCTTTCATATCCTCATCGCGAAATTCCCGTTCCTTTACCAAAACCCCGGGCATTTTCTTTATCTGCGGAAGGACAACCGGAGCAACTACCGTTAGATGGGCACCAAAAGGCAACAGCTTTCTTATCTTCCGCCCTGCAACTTTGCCACCGCCTACAATCAGCCCGTTCCTTCCTTCTACATCAATAAAAAACGGAAAATATCCCATATGCACTTTCCTTCCTTCTTAGCGCTGCCCTTCCGGATACAAAATATCCACAAGCTGTTCATAGGCCTCTCCCCATCGGGCATTTGGCTTCAGATTAAACAATAACTTATCCATTACGTAGTATTGGTTTTTCTTCACCGCACGAAGAGATGCCCAGGCCGGATTCGAAGTAAGCAGTTCTTCTACATTTTTCATAGCAGCATCCATGTCATTTCCCTGAACCGTCACAAAAATATACTCCGGATCTGCTTCTACAATCGCTTCCATACTCAGATCATCCAACAGGCTGTCATCACTGTCTGCAATATTGATACAGTCCAGATCCTTAAGCATCTCACCACAGACATTTCCTTCACTCCCCTTAGCTTTTACACCCGTGGAAGATGCCCGTAAAAATAATACGGTAGGTTGTGAATGATCCACCCTTTTTTTCAGTTCCTGGATCTGCTTTTGAACCTTTTCTCCATTTTTCTCATATAAATCTTTACGTCCTGTAATATCCGTACAGATTTTTAACATATGAAGGTAATCATCAAAATTAGATACATCAAAATAGGCAACCGGTATCCCAAGCTTCGTCAGTGTATCCTCAAGTTCCAGATCCGCATCAGTATTCGTACTTGCAATCACGAAATCCGGCTCTGCGGCAATCAGCTGCTCCACATCCGGTTCCATAATGCTTCCCAGGTTTACCACATCTTCTCCCAGTTCCAGATTCAGACTTTCCCAAGAATCATTGGCTGTCGCAGCCACCTTTCCACCGGAAAGCAGCCACACATCCGTAAAACTTCCAATAAGCACCGCAACCCGCTGTGGATTTTTCACAGTCACCTCCCGGCCTAAATCATCCTGAAAAGTCACTTCCTGATTATTTTTCGCAGTGCTTTCCGACGAAGGAAGCGTTGTCTGTTTTCCTGCCATAGAATCGTCGGTTCTTCCACATCCTGCTGACAAAAGCAAAGCTACCACAAGGGCAGCGCCAAATAATTGTACATTTATTTTTTTCATTAGAATCTCCTCTTTTTTCAAATAAAGCTGCCATAAAAGCATACCATGACCGTCATGGAAGCGCAATCCTTAAATTGCAGCTTCCAGTTGTCTGAGTGCCTTCAAAAGGGTTTCCCTAGGACATGCAATATTCATTCTCTCAAACCCTTCCCCGTTTTCTCCGAACATCGCACCGCTATCCAGCCAGAGTTTTGCTTTGTCGGAAAGCATTCTTTCCCGTTCTTCTTCCGAAAGCCCCAGTTTCCGAAAGTCCAGCCATACAAGATAAGTTCCCTCCGGCTCAATCAGATCAATCTGAGGAATATGCTCTTTTAAATAGTTTCTTAAAAAATCCAGATTATGAAGAAGATACTCCTTTAACTGGCAAAGCCATTCCTCTCCTTCTTCATAAGCCGCCTGACAGGCGGTAAGTCCCATCACATTTACCTGGCTGTAACCGACTGCATCAATGACTTTCCGGAACTTCCGCCGGATCGTCTGATTTGGTATAAAAATATTCGAGATCTGAAGTCCTGCCAGATTAAAGGTCTTACTTGGCGCAGTACAGGTAATGGTCATATCGGAAAACTGTGGTGACAAAGAGGCAAAGACCAGATGCTTGTGTCCGGGATATACAAAATCACTGTGAATCTCGTCGCTCACAACCAGAACTCCATATTTTAAGCAGATCTCGCCCACTTTCCGAAGTTCCCATTCTTTCCAGACACGGCCAACCGGATTATGGGGATTACAGAGAATAAATAACTTCACGCCATTCGATTTGATTTTCTCCTCAAAGTCCTCAAAATCCATCTCATAATGTCCATTCACAAATTTCAGCGGACTGATGACCAGCTTCCGTTTATTATCGGTAACCACATCCGAAAACGGATAATATACCGGCTGCTGGATCAGTACTCCGTCTCCTTCCCCGGTAAATGCCCTGATTGCTGCAGAGATGGCAAATACAACGCCCGGTGTTTTAATCAGCCAGCTTCTCTTTACTTCCCAGCCAAACTGTTTTTTGTACCAGCCGGATACCGCCTGAAAATATGCCTCTTTTCCTTCACTATACCCAAAAATCCCATGGCGTACTACTTGTTCCAGCCGGTTGAGAATCTCCGGTGCAGTGGGAAAATCCATATCCGCCACCCACAGAGGCAGAACATCTTCTGTTTTTCCCCACTCCTTTGCAAAGTCATATTTTATGGAATTGGTTCCTCTTCGTTCAATCACTGTATCAAAATCATATCCCATACCGTATTCTCCTCGTATATTGATAACCGGATAATTTCCGCTTTAGAATTGTCCATATTGCCAAATCAGGTTCTCCAGACTAATCCCCTGATCCCGAAGTTCCAGTAACTTCCGGGCCGGATTCGTTCTCTCGTCCAGACGGCGGTACAATGGCTTTAGAAAAATCTCTTCTCCATATCCCCTGCTTACCAATCCTTTATTTGCAAGATCTAGAATTTCTTTTACGAGTCCATAAAGCTTCTCCTGATTAACAAAGCCAGGCAATTCCTTTTTTACAAACATCTTTCGAAGCTCCGAAGCGGTATAACCATGACGATAAATGACATGATCCTCCTTCAAAAGATGATAAAGGGAATCTAATTCTTCTTTCAGCCCTACGTGAAATGCCGCAACAGTCATACTATCCTTCACCGGCTGGCAGCACACACTCCGGAATTCTACCGTTCCACGGAACGTCAAATCTTCAAATTTAAACGTTCTCAGATACGAAATATCCTCTATCCTTGGCACCACCTTGATTGTATGATACGTTCCATCTTCATAGTATTCACCGGTCACCCAAGGTTTCTGAAAATACTCGATAATCGGAACCGGAGGAAAATTAATATACTTTTCATCCCGCTCTACACAGTAGATACTCGTAGACGCAATGTAGGAAAGCAATTCTTCCACATCATGAAACTCGCAGTCAAACATTCCAATATTATGGGGGTTGATTCCATGCGTACTGTTTTCCCAGAAACAGTCCCGAAAACAGAGCAGTTCTTCATGTTCACCAAGCAGCACCGAATTCGAGAATAACAGTGCTTTCACCGGTTCAAGACGGGAAAACGCCTCCAAAGTGACAAGCAGATCCTCATAAGATACATCCATCTGAACCTGGGATGCGCTGGAAAAAGTTCCGTATTCCGGATAAGAATGAAAATACATAGGAAGCTCGTAGTTTTTATAAGAATGTAAATGATGAAATAGCATCCGGTATCGTCCATTCGGGATGGGGATATTCTGATTGTACATGCGGTATGGATTAATACCCATTCCAGTCAGGGTATGATCCCGTTTCTCAAACTCGCCCTTTAAAAAGGAATAATAGGTTCGAAACCGCTTGTTTAAAACTCCCAGTTCCTTTTCCTTTCCAAGAGATAATTCCAGATTATTATACGAGCAGTCATAAGAAAGAATGTCTCCTGTCACATGATCCACTGCAGAATAGATATTTCCTTCTTCATCCTTTCCTTCTGCCTGAAAGGAAAAATGTTCCATAAACTGTCTGGTAATCTCATGAACCACATTAAAATCCACCGGTTTCTTCCGCAGATTCACAATTGGCATCTCAATTTCAATTCCAATGTAATCCTTGTGTTTTTCCTTTCTGGTTGGTGCAATGTATTTTTCATATAACCGATCCCGGATTAATTGTTCTTCCATTCTGTATACTCCTTATAAATCGGAAAAAATCTGATAAAGAAATTTTTCATTTTCATCACAATCAATATACTCCTGTCCGTGATTTGTCCCTTTTTTCAAAAGTTTTCCATCCTGATATGCTAAAAGGGTCGTAAAGGGCACCGGTTTCCAATCATCCCTGGTAAGCGGAACGGTAGAGAAAAAGACGGAATCCGACTGTTCAAGACTATATAGGGAATTGGCATAGTTGGTGTGAACATACATCCATTCCCCATCGTAAATGAGCAGGTTAAGCTTATTTCCCCTGGACATGTGGACTACCATCTCATCGAGAAGTTCAAACCGTTCCTGTGCGGTTAGTGGTCTATGTAGTTTTTCCTCTTTTTCACGAATAAGCTTCATAAGATACAGAAAAACACGTTCACTGTCCGTATCCCCCACCTGTACTCTTACGAATTCATCTAGTGGAGAATAATCAAATATAGTACCATTATGCACCAGTGTCCAGCGACGTCCACCAGAATCTTTGCCCGTAAATGGATGGCAGTTCTTGTATGCCACATTTCCGATCGTGGCATAGCGGATATGTGCAAATGCTGCTTTGACATAAACCGGCTGTGTCAGGCGTTCCTTCAGATAATTGCTTTTTATTGCTGCGACAGGCTCCTTTTCAACAAAGGCTTCCTTTCCGTCAAAACACGCCAGTCCCCACCCATGGGGATGTCTTTTGCTGTGACTGAAAAATTCTTTCAGGTAATCGTTAATGCATCTCTCGTTTTTCGAACTAAAACCAAATAATTCACACATGTCCGCTTCCTCCGGATCTATATATAATACATATCCTCGCTGTAACTATCGCGTTCAAGATAGACTTTCTGAAGATCTGCCAGCGTAATATTCTTTAAAAGATCATCTAACTGTCCATTTACCGGATCAATAATCACCGTCTGGATCGCATCGGAAATTCCACGGGAACCGCTGTCTGGCGGGGTATCCTCATCCGCAATGTGATAGGTCCCCTCCAGGGCTTCAATTACTTCTGACACGGTTATTTTTTCCGGGCTGTCATTCAGAAGATATCCTCCCTGGGAGCCTTTCATACTTTTTAGGATTCCTGCCCTTCGAAGACTGCCGAATACCTGTTCCAGATATTGTGGAGAAATATTGTTGCGTTCCGCAATACTGTTCAGCGCCACCCGCTCGTTTTTGGAATGAATGGATAAATCAACTAAAGCGGTTAGTCCATATCTACTTTTTTT
>JAQXIP010000087.1 GCA_029007845.1 Clostridiales bacterium | reverse complement strand
GTATCATGAATTATCCCTTTGAACACGTCGGCACTTGGTTTTGCGTTTTTTGCAAAACCTTAGTACCGCTACGTGTTCAACGGAGCGAAAGCGGGTATTTCATGATACCTGATATTCTGCATGCTTTCTCCGGCTGTGCGCTCGTTACGGCTGAACTGTTACTGATTGTGTGGTTGTTGAGGATCGGGCGCTGGATCTGGCACTGGGGTAATGCAGTGCCAGAAACAATACTAATTTTCCTTGGACTTTTTAAGAAAACACTTATTAAAGATATACACTTCCTCCCTCACCCTGATTTTATTTGAATCTCCAGCATAACTAAGTATACCATTATTTTTTCTCTATAACCGTTTATGTCGATTATTGTATTCTACCATGTCGATTTTTACATTTTCTCTTCTTTTCTTGAGGAAAAATATGTAATTTTTGGTGCATTTTACCAGAAACGTTCTGTTTCATACATCGCAAATAAAATACAGTGTTGCTAGAATTTTTATAAGACAGACTTCACACGTGTCATTCATAAGAAGACTGCTATCACATACGATGCGATGTGGGATTGAGAGGAGAAACACACCATTATGAGAAATTCTTTAATTGGCCATCGCTTATTTAGGATGCGCCGGGATGCGGGACTAAAACGAGAAGATCTGGCAGATCTATTGAATATCTCCATAGAGACATATAGCAAAATTGAGCAGGGTAAGGCATACCTTCAAAAAGATTATCTGGACATTCTCGAACAGGTGCTTCACTGGGATATCCATTATATCATATCAGGGAAGCCGCAAACTGTTTCACCAAGCAGAATAAGCCCTTTGATCTCCGATTTTCCCCCAAATGAGCAGCTTCGCCTGCTGCGTCTTCTCTACCAGCTCATTGACTTTGACCGTTATCATGAATTCAATTCTGCTTCGCCAAAAGATGACATGCCATACTGTATGTTTCAAAAAATATACGGTACAAATATTCCTCTCTCCTATCCGCTCCAGGCTCCAATTACCGGCCGGATTCTCCGCTATGAACGGGAACTTAACCATCTGACCAAATCACAGATGGCACAAAAGCTTCATATCGGCCGCAATCACTATGCACAAATTGAAGAGTATACAAAAATCCCAAGTTTTAAGACACTCTGCACCGTTGAAGAAATCTTCGGGTATCCGGTTGATTATCTGCTTAACGGAGATTTACTTCATACACAATATTTCGACACAGCCTTGGATCTAATCCCAGACACCGAGGCAACTTATATTTTAGAATCTTATCAATTTGCTATACTGGCTGCCTCGCAACGAAACAGCTAAAAAAGGAGTTTTTTATGTACAGCATTGCGGTTTGTGATGATGACCCGGATATTACCACTACAATTGAATCCTTTTTATGGGAGATTTCCCATAAAAAACATATTCAATTCAAGACCCATGTCTTCCACACCGCAGAAGATCTCATTTTTTATGTGGAAAACGGCCGGCCTTTTGATCTGATCTACCTGGATGTTTTACTTGGTATTACAAACGGAATTGACACTGCTCAAAGAATCATTGCCACCTATCCACTGACTGCTATCATTTTTGTCAGCAGTCATCAGCAAAATATGGAACAAGCTTTCGATGTACGTCCCTTTGGATTTCTTACAAAGCCGATCAAGAAAGAACGGTTTGACACCATTTTCTGGCGTGTCTGGTCATATCATGCCCCAAACCGGTATTTTTGTTTTTCTTTTAACCGGAACCATTATCAGATTGATTTAAGAAATGTACTCTATTTTGAAAATGAAAACCGCAAAATCAAAATTTTTACAATCGACAGTCCGACACTCGTCTATTACGGGAAATTAGATGACCTGGAAGCATCCCTTGGCCAGCAAACGGAATATTTTCTCCGCATCAGCTATGGACACCTGATAAACACCCGTTACATAAGAGAACTCCGCCGCCAAAAGATTATGATGCAAAATGGAGTGATCCTGGATATTGCAAGAGACCGGCGCAAACTTGTAGATGCGTATGTTGCCAAAAAGTGGAAAAGCTAGTGTGAAATCCAACTGCGGGCTCATCCATAACCAGCAGCTTTGCCTTGTGGGTCATTGCAACATTACACAAAAATACAGATGCCCTAATACTCCGGGTCATCTGTATTTTTGTCGTTCTTTTTCAATATTGCTTTGATTCTTTCAACAAGCGGCCGCCTTCTCTTTGGTTTCCCGGTGATACAATTAAAATAATCATAGGGATTCCTGCTTTTTGTGACAGCCACGATGATTCCAAATTCCCGGACAAACGCTTTCAGTTTGTCCTCAAATTTTTTATAGCAATTATTCCAACTCACTGAATACAACAGATCCTCCTTTTTTGAAAAATAGGATGTTGGGGTCAAACGGTATTTTGCCCCATGATACCTACGGATTGCTCCGCACCTTGTCATTATACTACGTTTCTTGCGCAAAAACCGTTCATGTAGATTTTTGTATTTTTTCATGTAGATTTTTGCAGTTTTGGTCGGATGAAAGTCAAAAAAAGTGAAAAATAAGCCCGGGCTTTGCATAACATCGGTCTGCAAAGCCGGGCTTACAAAATGAATCGTGCGCACCACAAAAGGCTTTTTATTTTACAATACGTGCTTTTAATACACCGTCAATTGCATTTAATTTCTCAATGAGAGTATCATTGGAAGCAGATACAATATCAAGGACAGTATATGCATAATTTCCACGGCTCTTATTTACCATGTTCTCAATATTAATTCCTTCTGCTGAGAAGACAGCTGTAAACTGGGAAAGCATGTGTGGCACATTCTTATGGCAGATGGCAATCCGACCCTGGGTGTCACATACCCCAGCATCGCATGCCGGATAATTTACGGAATTCTTAATGTTACCGTTCTCGATGTAGTCGCGGATTTCATCTACTGCCATAATAGCACAGTTATCTTCTGACTCAGCTGTAGAGGCACCAAGATGTGGGGTTGCGATTACATTTTTCATATCTGCAAAACGGACATCCGGGAAATCACACATGTATTTGCGAACCTTTCCGGATTCTACTGCTGCTTTCATATCATCTACATTTACCAGTATATCACGGGCGTAGTTTAAGATAATAACGCCGTCTTTCATCATGGCGATTGTATCTTTGTTAATCATTTCCTTTGTGTCATCCAGAAGCGGCACATGAACGGTGATATAATCACATTCACGGAAGATTTCTTCTCTTGTCTTAACAAGGGTAATATCTCTGGATAAATTCAAGGCATGGTTTACGGATAAAAATGGATCACAGCCGTATACGTCCATTCCAAGACGGTTTGCTGCATTGGCTACTAATACACCGATTGCACCCAGACCAATGACACCAAGTTTCTTTCCTTTGATCTCGGTACCGGCATATTTGGATTTTACTTTCTCCATCTTTTTGCCGATCTCCGGATCGTCTTTATTCTCTCTTGCCCAGTCGATACCACCGATAATATCACGGGAAGCCAACATTAAGGCTGCCACTACTAATTCTTTTACACCATTGGCATTCGCACCTGGTGCATTGAAGACAACAATACCCTGATCTGCGCATTTGTCCAGAGGAATATTATTGACTCCGGCTCCGGCTCTTGCTACTGCAAGAAGATTTTCCGGAAGCTCCAGTTCATGCATGGAAGCACTCCTGACTAATACCGCATCAGCTTCTGCAAAATTCTCGGTCATCTCATACTGGTCTGTCAGGTTATCAAGACCGATGGCTGCGATTGGATTTAAACAATTTACTTTAATCATGATGTTATGTACCTGCTTTCTAAACAATTCATTCTATTACTTTAAATTTTCTGCTTCGAATTTCTTCATAAACTCAACTAATGCAATGACACCTTCTTTTGGCATTGCATTATAGATGCTGGCTCTCATACCGCCAACGCTTCTGTGGCCTTTCAGGTTCTCAAGACCGGCTTCCTTTGCTTCTTTTACAAATTTTGCATCCAGATCAGCGTCTCCCGTTACAAATGGAACATTCATTAAGGAACGGTCTTCTTTTACAACAGTCCCTTTGAATAATTTGCTCTGATCCAGGAAATCATATAAGATCTTCGCTTTCTCTTCGTTTCTCTGCTTCATTACTTCAAGGCCGCCCATTTTCTTCAGCCATTTAAAGACTTTACCGCAGATATAGATACCATATGCAGGTGGTGTATTATACAGGGAATCTGCATCAGAATGAGTCTTATAGGTTAACATGGTTGGTGTACCCGGAAGTACATCTTCTGTAATCAGGTCTTCACGGATGATAACGATTACCACACCAGCCGGACCGATATTTTTCTGCACGCCGCCGTATATTACGCCGTATTTACTTACATCTACTGGCTCTGACAGAAAACAGGAGGATACATCAGCGACCAGTGTCTTTCCCTTGGTATTCGGCAATGTTTTGTACTTTGTTCCATAGATCGTATTATTTTCGCAAATATATACATAGTCCGCATTGTCGTCAATCGGAAGATCAGAGCAGTCCGGAATGTAAGAAAATGTTTTATCTTCTGAAGAGGCAATTGCATTTGCCTGGCCATACTTGGAAGCTTCTTTCCATGCTTTCTTTGCCCACTGGCCGGTAATAATGTAATCAGCCACTTTATTCTTCATCAGGTTCATCGGAATCATGGCAAACTGCTGTGATGCACCACCCTGTAAGAATAATACTTTATAATTATCAGGAATATTCATTAAATCCCTAAGATCTTTTTCAGCCGTCTTAATGATATCATCGTATACTTTGGAACGATGGCTCATCTCCATAACGGACATACCTGATCCCTGATAATCTAACATCTCATCTGCTGCTTCTTTTAATACTTCTTCCGGTAATACTGCCGGACCTGCGGAAAAATTATAAACGCGTCCCACGATTGTATCCTCCTTTATTCAATGGTTTATAGTTTTTTATATCCAGTTACTTATTATAATGCGAACAAAAATTTAAGTCAATAGTCCCTATTTTTCGCTTTCTGCTGTCATAACCTCATCAATGGATGCACCCGGCGCAACCATCGGCCATACTTTATCATCTGGATCAATGATACAATTCAGCAGAGCCGGTTTATTGGATGCGATTGCCTCCTTCAAGGCAGCTTCCAGTTCTTCTTTTGTTGTAACAAGGTAACCTTTTACTCCCAGTGCTTCTGCCACTTTAACAAAATCAACTCCGTCATTTAATACGGTCTGGGAATAACGTTTTCCATAAAACAGCGTCTGCCACTGGCGTACCATGCCAAGCACACTGTTGTTGCATACTACTTCGATTACCGGGATATTATAACGGGCAGCGGTTGCCAGTTCATTCATATTCATCCGGAAGCATCCATCACCTGCTACGTTGAATACAATCTTGTCCGGACATCCTACTTTGGCTCCAATGGCTGCTCCCAGACCATACCCCATCGTTCCAAGACCGCCGGAGGTAAGCAGGGAATGAGGATGTTTATAACGGTAATACTGGGCAGCCCACATCTGGTGCTGGCCAACATCCGTTGCCACAATTGCCTCGCCATCGGTTAACTCATACATTTTCTCTATAATATACGGACCGGTCAGATGGTCACCCGGATAGGACATTGGCATCGCGTCTTTTCTTGCCATAACCCGGTCCATCCACTCTTTATGATACTGATTTTCCAGCATTTCATTTAATTTGCCAAGCACCACCTGGATATCTCCAAGTACAGAACCGGAAACCTTAACATTTTTATTCACTTCTGCCGGATCAACATCAATCTGGAGAATCTTTGCCTGGCTTGCAAAGGTTTTGGTATTACCGGTTACACGGTCTGAGAAACGGGCGCCAACTACGATTAACAGGTCGCACTCCTGGGTAGTCAGATTGGAGGCCTTTGTTCCGTGCATTCCCAGCATTCCAAGATATCTTGGGTCATTTCCGTCGAATGCACCCTTTCCCATCAGGCTGTCGACAACCGGAGCATCTACCTTCTCGGCAAACTCTTTTAAAGGCTCCTGTGCATCAGCAAGAACGGCACCGCCCCCAACAAAGATTAACGGCTTCTTTGCTTTCCGGATCATCTTTACCGCTTTTTCCAGATCTTCCTCTGTCATTTTGTCGCATACCCGGGCGATTGGTTCCGGAGCCATCTTCTCATATTCCGTTTTGTCTGCGGTGGCATTCTTTGTGATATCCACAAGAACCGGACCAGGACGTCCGGTCTGGGCGATTTTAAATGCACGGCGCAGGGTTGGCGCCAGGTCTTCCACATCTTTCACAATAAAACTGTGTTTTGTAATCGGCATAGTCACACCGCGGATATCCACTTCCTGAAAACTGTCTTTTCCCAACAGGGACTTGCCAACATTTCCGGTAATCGCTACCATCGGTATGCTGTCCATATATGCGGTGGCTATCCCGGTTACCAGATTGGTTGCCCCCGGTCCGCTTGTTGCCAGACAGACACCCACTTTCCCGGTAGCTCTTGCATAGCCGTCTGCCGCATGGGAAGCGCCCTGCTCATGAGAGGTGAGAATATGGCGGATCTCATTCTGGTGATGGTATAACTCATCATAGATATTTAAGACTGCACCACCCGGATAACCAAATATGGTGTCAACGCCCTGTTCTTTTAAACATTCAACTAAGATCTGTGAACCTGTTAACTGCATAATATCGTTCCTTTCCTTATCATCCTGTATTCCCGGTTATTACTGTTCTTTCGGGATCTCTAAAACTGCGCCCCGGTTTCCGGAAGTAACCATAGCAGCATAACGTGCCAGATAACCGGTTGTAATCTTTGGCTCTCTCGGCTGCCATTTTGCTTTTCTTGCTGCCATCTCTTCATCGGATATTTTCACGTTTAATTTATTATTTGGAATATCAATCTCTATGATATCTCCTTCTTCTACTAAAGCAATCGGTCCACCCACAGCTGCTTCCGGTGATACATGACCGATGGATGCTCCTCTGGATGCCCCTGAGAACCGTCCGTCTGTAATCAATGCCACACTGGAGCCCAGCCCCATTCCGGCAATTGCAGATGTCGGATTCAGCATTTCACGCATACCCGGACCGCCTTTTGGCCCTTCATAGCGGATGACTACCACATCCCCCGCTACAATCTTTCCACTTTTGATCGCAACGATGGCATCTTCTTCACAGTCAAATACTCTGGCCGGGCCTTCATGAACCATCATTTCCGGTACGACTGCAGAACGTTTTACGACACCGGTGTCTGGAGCAAGGTTTCCTTTTAATACGGCAATACCGCCGGTTTCACTGTATGGATTGTCAATGGTACGAATGACTTCCGGATTACGGTTTACTGCGTTCTCAATGTTCTCTCCCACGGTTTTTCCGGTTGCAGTAATCAGGTCAAGATTTAATAAATCTTTCTTTGCTAATTCTTTCATAACTGCATAGATTCCGCCGGCTTCATTTAAGTCTTCCATATAAGTCGGACCCGCTGGTGCAAGATGACAGAGGTTTGGTGTACGGTCACTGACTTCATTTGCAATCTCCATGCTAAGTTCCACACCTGCTTCTTTTGCGATGGCTGGCAGGTGAAGCATCGTGTTGGTGGAGCATCCCAGTGCCATATCCACGGTCAGGGCATTCATAAATGCTTCTTTTGTAAGAATATCTCTTGGCCGGATGTTTTTCTCTAATAATTCCATTACTTTCATTCCGGCATGTTTTGCCAGCTTAATCCGCTCAGAATATACGGCTGGAATCGTTCCATTCCCCTGAAGGCCCATACCGATTGCTTCTGTCAGACAGTTCATGCTGTTGGCGGTATACATTCCGGAACAGGAACCACAGGTCGGACATACTTTATTCTCAAATTCACACACATCTTCTTCGGTCATGGTTCCGGCTGCATAAGAACCAACGGCTTCAAACATGCTGGAAAGGCTTCTCTTCTGGCCTTTCACATGACCTGCCAACATCGGGCCGCCGCTGACAAATACAGTTGGCACATTCACTCTGGCTGCTGCCATCAAAAGTCCCGGTACGTTTTTATCACAGTTTGGAATCATAACAAGGGCATCAAACTGATGAGCCAGTGCCATAGCTTCTGTGGAATCTGCAATCAGATCTCTTGTTACTAACGAATATTTCATACCCACATGTCCCATGGCAATTCCATCACATACGGCAATTGCAGGGAACATAACCGGTGTACCACCTGCCATGGCAACCCCTAATTTTACGGCCTGGGCAATTTTATCCAGGTTCATATGTCCCGGTACGATTTCATTATAAGAACATACGATTCCAACTAATGGTTTCTCAAGTTCTTCCTTTGTCATTCCTAATGCATTAAACAGGGAACGGTGTGGTGCCTGCTGCATTCCTTTTGTAACTGCGTCACTCTTCATATTCTGTTCATCCTTTCTTTTATATCTCTGCTGCAATTAAGTCGCCCATCTGGGTAGTTCCCACCTGGGTTTTTCCTTCTGACATAATATCCACGGTACGGTATCCTTTTGCCAGCACACTCTTTACTGCACGTTCAATATCATCCGCTGCTTCATCCAGATCAAAGGAGAACCGGAGCATCATCGCTGCAGAGAGAATGGTTGCAATTGGATTGGCAATGTCCTGTCCCGCGATGTCAGGTGCCGAACCATGGCTCGGTTCATACAGGCCAAATTTTGTGTCATTTAAACTTGCGGAAGATAACATTCCAATTGAACCGGTTACCATACTTGCTTCGTCAGAGAGAATGTCACCAAACATATTCTCAGTCAGGATTACATCAAATTGTCCCGGATCCTTCACAAGCTGCATGGCACAATTATCAACAAGCATATGTTCATATTGTACCTCTGGGTAGTCTTTTGCTACCTCCTCCACGACTTTTCTCCATAATCTGGAGGAATCGAGAACGTTCGCTTTATCCACGCTTGTCACTTTTTTCCGCCGCTTCATGGCAATGTCAAATCCCCGTTTGGCAATACGGCGGATCTCATTTTCATTATACGTCAGGGAGTCATGGGCAGTAAGAATACCATTTTCCTCCACAGTTCCACGCTCTCCAAAATACAGACCGCCGGTTAATTCCCGCATAATCATCATGTCAAATCCATCTCCGATGATTTCATCTTTTAACGGACATGCCCCCTTTAATTCGTCATACAGATAGGCTGGACGAAGGTTGGCAAACAGGTTCAAGGACTTTCTCAATTTCAGTAGCCCTGCCTCCGGACGTTTCTCCGGCGGAAGCTGATACCACGGGGAAGTGGAAGTATTTCCGCCGATGGAGCCCATTAATACTGCGTCAGAAGCTTTACATGCTTCAATGGCTTCATCGGTAAGAGGAACTCCATGTACATCAATGGAGGCTCCTCCCATCAACACATCCGTATAGCAAAATTCGTGCTGATATTTTGCTGCCACTTTGTCTAATACTTTTTTTGCCTCCCGGACAATCTCCGGTCCAATTCCGTCTCCTGCGATTACCGCTGTTTGAAACTGCATATTGTTCTCATCCTTTCTCTAACCAAAAAACGCCCCGAACAGATACATAAATCTGCCCAGGGCGAACCACTCTAAAGTCCGTGTTACCACCTGCATTCAGGATCTCTCCTGCACTCTGCCAGCACAGTATCCAATATGAAACGATACGATGCTTTTTCCCGATAACGTGGGAATTACGTTGGAGCCTACTAAAAATCCACCGGATCCTGTTCAGTCCAAAGCTCAAAGGCTACTTCCATACACTCGCCGCGAAGATTCGCACCAGCCATCTTCTCTCTTTGCCATTGATATGTATGTACTCCTCCTTATCATCGCCTGTTCCTATGTAAAATAATTTGAAAGCTGAAAAGCTAAAACAAGTATACGCATAAAAAACAGGAATGTCAAGCAAAAGGAGCAAAAAACCTTCTTCTTTGTAACGGTTCAGCCGTGACGAACGCGCAGCCGCCGAAAGCACGCAGAATATCAGGTAACATAAAATATCCCTTTGAACACGTCGGCACTTAGTTTTGCGTTTTTTGCAAAACCTTAGTACCTACTCTTCTTTGCTCCCTGATGGCTGGTTGACACCTGTAGGACAAAAATCTATAATAGCAATAGGAACATCCATTGCTATCTTCAGGGGAGGGGATTATATGCAGAATGTAGCCGTCAGAGACTTAGTTCCAGGCATGGTAACGGCAGAAGATATTTATTCCAGCGATCATCAGCTGATTCTTCCAAAAAATATTGTGTTAACAAAAAATGTGATTCTTCGTCTTCAGACTTATTCGATTCTGGCTGTGCGGATTGAGGATGAGATTCTGATGGTAGATCCGGATTCCGGCACAACGGTTACCCCATCACATTTTGAAGCGATGAAAACCCATCCGGATTTTCTTGCATTTCGTTCTCACTTTGATGCCGCAGTGAATCTCTACCGGGATTCCATTAACGATGTCATCAAACGGAATGCGGCACTGAATGTTGACTCACTTGTATCCTCTGTTCTGTCTCTTGCCAGGTCAGACTGCAGTTTTACCATTTTAGACATGCTTCAGAATATGCGGGACTATGATGATTCGACGTATACCCATTCCATTAATGTAGCATTACTCAGCCGGATTTTCGGAGAATGGCTTGAACTTCCTGCCACCAAAATAAAGCTGCTGACCGCATGCGGGCTTCTTCACGACATTGGAAAATTACTGATTCCGAAAGAACTGATAAAAAAACCGGGGAAACTTACCCCGGATGAATACAATCTGGTACAATCCCATACAACCCAAGGGTATAAACTTCTTGAGAAGATGGATATTGACCCTCATATTAAAAATGCAGTTCTGCTTCATCATGAAAAGAGGGATGGAAGCGGTTATCCGTTCGGGCTTAAAGGGGATCGCATCGACTTGTATGCACAGCTTATTACTATAGTTGACATCTATGATGCCATGACTTCTGCGCGCAGCTATCGTCCTCCACTCTGTCCTTTTACGGTAATCAGCAATTTTGAGGACGAAGGTCTGGAAAAATACCATCCGCGTCTGATTCTTGTTTTTCTGGAGCATATTGTCAACAGCTATCTCCAGACAAGAGTCGAACTCAGCAACGGAAGAACCGGCGATATTATCTACATTAATAAAGCAGACCTGTCCCATCCCCTTGTAAAATGCGGGGCGGACTTTGTAGACTTATCTGCCTCCTATGACTTGGAAATCACAAGAGTATTCTAATCTTCCTTTGCCAGACGTTCTATGTCCATGATCTCTTCGATCGGAATTCTGGTATATTCTGAAAGTTCCTCTAATGTGGCGCTTCTCCCATTCTCCTGGGCAAGCGCTTTTTTTGCCTCATAGATCAGAGCCGTCTTTGCCACAAATTCACTTTCCTTATCTTTATCCATACGCTGCTCATTCAATACCGAAAGCATTGCCTCCCGCACACAGCGTTTCACATATTCTTCTGCTTCATGGATGGATTCTTCCACTTTGATCCCGGCTGTTTCAAATGTTTCCAGTGCGTCCATTAAGCCTAGATTGCCCTCCTGAATCAGATCGGACAGATACATCCCTTTTCCGGTATATTCTTTTGCAATGGGAATAACCGACGCAAGATAGGCAGACACCAGTATTTCTTTTGCACGTTCCCTGCCCTCTTCCGACTCTCCACACAATACCTGAAAATGCTGCCGTTTTTCCTCCAGAGAAACTGCCTTTAAGTAAGACAGTTCCTCCAGATAGATCTCCACGTACTGCTGATCCTCCGTGGATGCCTCTTCTTTTGTTTCACAAGCGTCCGGATCATCTGCCGGTTCTTCTTTTCCTTCCGGCGACTGGACGGTCTCTTTTCCGGATTCTTTCAGATAATCGCAGATCATCTCAATCTGGGCATCATTTAACTCAATTCCGTCAAAATAATCCCGGATTTCCTCTCTTGTCATTGGTTCTGGCTGCGTCTTCTGATAATCCCTGATTTCCGAAAGCAGTTCCATAAAATCCTGTTTTTCCATCATAACAAATCGCTCACTCTTCCTGTTGGTTTTCAATTGAAATGGTTGTAATCTCATGGTCAATCAAGGTTATGTTTAACCCACGGTACGTTTCTCCATCGGCATAGAATGTCCATGTACGGTAATCATCCCAGAATTCATTTGCATCACCTACATATTCATAATCCGGCTCTCCTAAGATCTGCTTTGCTTTTTCCTCACTGGTTCCAATGGATATTCCCTTACAGATGGAAAAAGTAAGTCCCTCATTATCATACTTTCCATCTACGGATACTCCACCAACTATGCATTCTGAGACTTTCTGGTCTTTTTCCGATTGATTCACTAAATAAACACTAATGTGGTAATCCTCTTTCTCAAAGAGAACCGTCTTATAAGAATCACCTTCCACGATTTCATCTTCATAATCTTCGTCTAATACCCAGTTTTGTTCTGTTAAATCTGACACTTTACATGGGAAAGAATATAGGTTCCCATCCAATGCCACTTTGAAATCAGTCCAATCAGAAGATAATTCTCCGATCTTTGCATCCGGACTCTCTCCGACTGTTCTTTCCTCATCATCCATATCCACGGAATAAGAAGGCTTTTGATTGGAATAATCCATCTGACCGATTACCAAAAAGGCAGCCACAGCACCAAAGAATAATAGATTAAGTACCAGTCCAATAATCAACATAACCCGGGCTACTATCAGCTTTCCCTTTGCCCCCTGTGTATCTCCCTGGTTATACTGACTATTTGCCAGAATTGTCATAATAAGAGAAATCACACCGAAAATAGTAGAGAAGAATATTTCTATAATAGAAAACACAAAATAAAGTGTAAAATGAGGTCGTTTCCCCTGCTGCGACTGATTGGTCTGATATCCATAATTCTGGCCATTCAGATTATAACTGCCGCTTCTCTGTCCGTATGGATCATATTGGTTTTGCTGTCCAGTCTGGGTACCATATGGATCATACTGGTTTTGCTGTGCGTTAGAGCTACTATATGAATTTCCCTGATCATAGGATGTATCACTGGTGTCCCCACCGCTCGGAGGAATATCATAGTAATTCACATTATTTGGCTGATATGGTTCATTTGGCTTATTTGGATCCATTGTAATCTCCCTTCTTATTCATTTGTGTCAACATCCACAGCTCAGGACAATCTCCCGGCTGCCACCTAATGCATCGGTTCGTAATCGAGTTATTTCAAAATCGATGCACTAAAAGTATAGCATACACTTTTCCATCCTGCAATGCCGCATACTTTGACACCACTTCCTGTCTATGGTATAGTTACTGTTCACACATGATCTTTTATTAGAAAGCTGAGGTTACAGACATGACGCACAACAACTATCCATTTGAACGGATGACTGCCCCTCTTCTGTCATGGTATGAGGAGAATGCCCGGACACTTCCGTGGCGCAGTGATCCCACACCTTACCATGTCTGGCTGTCGGAGATTATGCTGCAGCAGACAAGAGTCGAAGCAGTCAAGGAGTATTATCATCGGTTTCTTGCCAGTGTCCCTGATATTGCCACTCTGGCTTGTGTTCCGGAAGAACGGCTGATGAAATTATGGGAAGGGCTTGGCTACTATAACCGTGCCAGGAATCTTAAGAAAGCGGCTGGAATCATCATGGAGCAGCATGACGGGATATTCCCTTCGGATTATGACAGCATTCTATCCCTTCCCGGAATCGGCAGCTATACCGCCGGTGCAATCAGCTCCATAGCCTTTTCAAACCCTGTGCCTGCAGTAGACGGAAACGTGCTCCGGGTCACAATGCGGCTATCCGGTTCTGATGCAGATATTAGCAGTCCGCGGTTAAAAAAAGAGATGGAAAAACGATTAAAACCCGTAATACCAAAAGAATGCCCGGGAAAGTTTAATCAGGCCATTATGGATCTAGGTGCCACGACCTGTGTTCCGAATGGTGCCCCAGCCTGCGTCCGGTCAGAATCCGGCGCTTACTGCCCTCTTTCTTCCATGTGTGAGGCTTATAATAAGAATCTCTGGTCTTCCATTCCTTATAAGTCGCCCAAAAAGCCCCGGAAAATTCAGGATCGTACCATAGTCATTCTGGAATACGAAAACCGTTACTCCATAATAAAACGACCGGAAAAAGGCTTACTGGCCGGGCTGTGGGAATTTCCATCTATCGACTGCCACCTGTCACCGGATGAACTGGACAAACGGCTGGAGCAGGAAGCATTATCAATTGAATCAATTCAACTTCTAGGGGATGCCAAACACATATTTTCCCATATCGAATGGCATATGCTTGGATATCTGGTTCATTTAAAGAACAATCCGGATTGTCTAACTTCCGTTCATGATATGACTTTCGCAACCCGGAAGGAATTATCCGAGCTCTACGCCCTGCCAAATGCATTTTCCTTCTATCAGAAGCAGCTAAACGAATAAAAACAAGTCTTCGTCCACCAAAAAACCGCAGACTCCCTGCCTGCCATTCTTCCATGACAGGTGAGGAATCTGCGGTTTATCATTTCGCAGACAACAAAAGATTAGTTATTGATGAATTTATCCTCTTCGTTGTTCCAGCTATATAATTTACGGATCTCTTCTCCAACTTTTTCAGATGGATGCTCAGATGCTAATTTTCTCATAGCTTTGAAATGTACCTGACGTCCGGCAGGTGACATATCTAATAAGAATTCTTTTGCAAAAGAACCATCCTGAATATCAGAAAGAATCTGCTTCATTGCTTTCTTTGTATCTTCTGTAATAATCTTAGGTCCGGTTACATAATCACCATACTCTGCTGTGTTAGAGATGGAATATCTCATTCCAGCAAATCCGGACTGATAGATTAAGTCTACGATTAATTTCATCTCATGAATACACTCAAAGTATGCATTTCTTGGGTCATAACCAGCTTCGCATAATGTCTCAAAACCAGCCTGCATCAATGCACATACACCACCACAGAGAACTGCCTGCTCACCAAATAAGTCTGTCTCTGTCTCAGTACGGAATGTTGTCTCCAGAACACCAGCTCTTGCACCACCGATTGCTAAAGCATATGCCAGTGCGATATCCAGAGCCTTGCCAGTTGCATCCTGCTCTACTGCTACAAGACAAGGAACTCCTTTGCCTGCCTGATACTCAGAACGTACCGTATGTCCTGGTCCTTTTGGTGCAATCATAGTAACGTCCACATCCTTAGGAGGTGTGATACATCCATAATGAATGTTGAAACCGTGTGCAAACATTAACATGTTTCCTGCTTCCAGGTTTGGCTCAATATCTTTCTTATACATATCAGCCTGTTTTTCATCATTAATCAGAATCATGATGATATCAGCTTTCTTTGCTGCTTCTGCTGCGGTATAAACTTCAAATCCCTGTTTTACTGCTTTGTCCCAGGATTTACTTCCCTCGTAAAGTCCAATGATTACATTACAGCCTGACTCCTTTGCATTTAATGCATGCGCATGTCCCTGACTACCGTAACCGATTACGGCAATGGTCTTGCCATCCAGTAATGATAAGTTACAGTCTTCCTGATAGTAAATCTTTGCTGCCATTTTTAATTCCTCCTAAAAATATTAAATTATTATGACAAACGTGTATCTCTACTTAATTACATTGCAGCACAGATATACGTATTGTTACACACCTTTTCTCTGGTACACTCTAATTCTATGTATAAGCTTATGTTAACCTCTTGCCAGTCCCGTGATTCCAGTCCGAACCAGTTCCAGAACTTTATATCCGTCCAGAAGATTAATAAACTTATCCAGTTTTGCCTGATTGCCGGTAAGCTCAAGCATCATGGAATCCATCGAGACATCTACCACCTTGGCCCGGAAGATATTCGATATGGCAATGATCCCCTGGCGCTCGGTGCGGTCTGCCTGCACTTTCACAAGAACCAGCTCTCTTGTCACGGACTCCTCATCTTCCAGTTCAATAATCTCTTCTACATCTTCCAGCTTCGCAAGCTGTTTTTCAATCTGCTCCAGAGTCAGTGTCTCACCGGTAACCGTAATTGTCATACGGGAGAACTTCGAATTCTCTGTCTCACCTACTGTAAGACTGTCAATATTATAACCTCTTCTGCTGAATAATCCCGTTACACGGCTTAATACGCCGGGAATATTATCAACCAGAACAGAAAATACCATTCTTTTCATGGATCTTTCATCCTTTCCTCGTCTAATTAAAAGACTAGTGCATTGGTTCGTAAAGAACTAGAGTTATTGTAGCAATATGCTTTTTATTTGTCAAGGCATGTACTCCGCATCTCCACCATCATAATTATAGATAAAGTCTTCCAGATCATTTCGATTTGCATACAGATCCGGAACGAGAACCTGCATTTTGGTTCCTCCCTGATATACCGTCTCATCCGTATAGGTTCCGTTTACCGGAATCCGGAACTGATCCAGCTCTGTCGTTCCCATAGTAAGCACTGTCTTTACCAGATCCGTAATCTCTTCATTTGTCTGATCCGTAGCCACATAAGGAAGCACATCGTTAATCAGCATGTATACATCGGATAAAGGCATCTCTTTTACTTCTGTAAAAACTGACTGGATCACTTTTCGCTGCCTTGCCGTACGTCCAAAATCAGCAGAACGGTCCTGGCGGATCCGCGAATAAGCCAATGCCTGGGTTCCATTCATCAGATTCATTCCCGGCTTTAACTTCTGGATTGAACCGGTTGGATATTTTTTAATCAGGTAGTTATACTCCCAATCCGTAATCTCAATATTTACACCACCAATGGTGTTCACGACGGACTTAAATGCTTTAAAGTCTACAAGAATATAACCGTCCAGCTTAATATTAAAATTCTGTGCCAGTGTGCTGTACAAAAGATCTACACCGCCATAGGCATAAGCTGCATTTAAACGGTCCAGTCCATGTCCCGGTATCTCCACATAAAGATCCCTCATAAGAGAAGTTACTTTTAACCGTTTATGCTTTCCGTCCAGTGTCGCAATCATCATAGAATCTGATCGCCCTGCCTCTGTCCAGTCTGCCCGCTTATCGGCTCCAATCAGCAGGATATTAATGACATTGTCATCCTGCATCAGTTTGCTTTCATCAATTCCCGAATCTGACAGATTCAGCTTTTCTGTCTTATCAATCAGATTCAGGGATGTTTCCGCAAGAATCTGGATTCTTGCAGCGACATTTCCCAGTAATACCGAAAGAATTAAAAAAACAAAAAACAGACTCCGGCGGATGATTACCCCTTTTTTCATATACGTTCTCCTCTCTTCCTTTTCTTCTGCTTCTTCTGCCGTTCTTCATATTCCTTAAAAGGCAGAGAAAGGTTCATATAGTACATTGGATGTAAAAATGCTTTTTGCTCCTCCTTTGACGGAGGCGTCATATAATCCGGACCGTACAGATGCGTCAGGTAATTTTCCGGATTCGCCGGACCAAAAAACAGATGTCCTTGAAATTCATATTCCTTTGCCGGCAAAAAATCCTCCACTGGGATATGTTCCCGGATTCCCCAGTGTCCCAGAAGATTGCATACAAATGGGCTTTTTGTCAGAGTATGAAAGGAAATGGTCTCATCCAGACAGTTTGTCATCTTTGGAATGCTTGAGAACTTCCTCATAAAAAAAACAACGATATTTTTCCATGCACTGCGCTTCTTCTGCTCTTTATCGAGAATCAGTGCGTAAAGCATCTGCTTTTCAAGTTTTACCAGCTTCGCCTGCAGCTTCTGCAAATGTGGATTACGGCTGCAGCCATCCAAAGGAAAAATCTCCAGATAAACTCCACCTGCATAGGCATCTTTATTGCGGCGGTGTTCAATACAGGTAGTATTTTTATTCTCAACATGTGCAAAAGCATATGGAACCGAAGGCTCCACACTTTGATGCCGCAGTACATAGTGTTCCTTTAGCTTTGTCTTTGCAAGAAGAAGAAACCGTTCATAGTCCTCCCTTGGCATCCCAATATCCATATCATCATCCCATGGAATAAAGCCCTTATGCCGGTAAGCTCCCAGCATCGTACCGCCAATCATATAATAACTCAGATGATTTTCCCGGCAGAACTGGTCAAAATCAACCATCATCTCCAACAATTTTGACTGCAATTCATTCATGGTTTATATCCTTCTCTATAATCTCACTTTGATAATGAATCTTGCGCTTGCTCTTAGGAGGAAGCTTCCTATAATCCCCAAACATGTGTGTCAGATAGGCATCGCACTCCTGGGGTCCGTTAATCTCAAAGCCTTCAAAAGGCCATACCGTGCGCTTTGCATAATCGCCAAAATGCCATCTTGGAACGATTTCATGTATATTGTAAGCACCCATAATGGTCCCCACATACCTGGAATTCTCATAGTCCTGTTTCCGGAACAGGCGATCCATTCTGCGGTAGATTTTCTGGATGTCCAATATTTTATACAACCGGAGAAACTTACAGATATGAAGCAGAATCTGCTCTTTTTTCGGACGGCTTGTGCGGATTCCTGTGTTCACATTCGCCGCCCCGCACAGAAAACGGTATATCATTACCTTCGCATAATACAGCTTCCTGGCAATTGGGTTGTCCGGCGTTCCATCCAGCGGAATAATATCAATCAGGTAACCGATTCTTTTTGTAGCCTCATTATCCACCAGATTTTCTCTCAGTTCAATATTTTTATTCCGTATCTTTGCAAAATAACTGCGAAATTCCTTATTCGTATGAAAATCATCCAGCACCAGCTCTTCCGGAAGCTTTTTCGGTGCGATTTTTAGAAAACGCTCGTAGTCCGGGCGCGGCATAGCAACATCAATGTCATCATCCCATGGAATAAATCCTTTATGGCGCACTCCTCCAAGAAGCGTCCCCCCGATTGCATAATACCGGATATGATTGGCATCACACAGGTCAATAAATTTTTTAAATGCATCTTTCTCATACGCATGAAGTTTTTCTAGCTGTTGTTGTCCACTCATTTTTTATCGTTCTGCCTTTCACCAAATATTCAATCCTATTTTGTTTCCCAGAAACCTTTGCTCATAGTACACCGCCGGATCAGCCATTTTGGAAGTTTCTGGTAATTTTTTCCAAGCCGGTATCCCAGATATTTCGATCCGCTTGCCAAAAAGAGATCCGGTATCAGGTAAGGCTGTTTCTTCTCTAACAGATATTTTGCCGTATCTTTTACAAGGCGGATTCCCTCCTTCTGGGAGCTGATGCCCAAAAAAGCTTCTTCATACATCTTCTGGGATACTCCAAGGTCAAAATTCCTGGAAAACTGCTGCCGGTACGTGTATTTATGAGAATGAATGACTTTTGCATCCGCCGCATAATATACGGAAAAGCCGGCATCTAGTGCCTTTCTGGCATAGATCATATCTTCATTAAAGATCGTTTTCTTAACAAATCCACCCAGTTCTATATAAGTCTCTCTCCGGTACATGGCACATACATCCGAGGAGAAAAAAGCCTTAATTCCCATCTCTTCCAGGTCATCCTTCGTCTTCTTCCTGCTCTCTGGCGGATAGTTAAACAGTCTTGTGTACTGCTCCACAGGTCCTGCCTTTTTCCCCGGCAGCTGTCTTGCATAAGACACCGCCACCTTCTCATCCGACAAAAGAGGCCGGAGCAGGCATTCCAGAAGATGGGAATCAGATGGTACCGCATCCTGTGTCATAAATAAAACATAGTCTCTTGTTGACTGGCTGGCTCCAAAATCTCTGGTAGCGCCATGGTCAAACTCCTCTTTCGGTATCCAGATAATTGAAATCGGATTTTTCCGGTAGCTGTTCACACGGTTTTCAATAACCTCTACCTCTTTCTGCCGCTCCTGTTCATCCGTTCCGCATACGGTCAGAAGCAGGGTAACCACCTCCGGCAAAACCGTCTGCCGCTCCAGCCGTTCCAATAACAGATCAAGTTTCTCATCCGGATGATACAACGGTATCATAATTTCTATGGACTTTCGTTCTGCTGACATATCTGCCTCCATCATATGGATTTCTCTTTTCCTTTAACTATACCCTTTTTTATTTCATTTGAAAAGTAGTATTGTTACATTTCAAGCAATCGCTTCACAAGCTGTACTGCTTCCTGTGCATCTTTTGAATACCCATCTGCCCCAATCTCATCGGCAAAATCCTGGGTGATTACAGCACCGCCGATTATTATTTTCGCCTTAAGTTTTTCTTCCTTTGCCCGTTTCACCACCTGTTTCATCTCCATCATCGTCGTTGTCATAAGGGCAGAAAGACCGATAATATCCGCATCTTCTTTTCTGGCTGTCTCAATAATCTCTTCTGTTGGCACATCTTTTCCAAGATCCAATACCCGGAAGCCATAGTTTTTCAGCATCAGGGACACCAGATTTTTTCCAATATCATGGATATCACCTGCCACCGTTGCCATAACGACACAGCCCTTCTCACTTCCATCACTGTCCGTCTTTAACAGAGGTTCCAGATAATCAATGGCCATTTTCATCGTCTCTGCACTGGCAATTAACTGGGGAAGGAAATATTTTTTCTGGTCAAAAAGCTCCCCTACCGCCGTAATTCCAGGAATCAGCATCTGGTCAATTAATTCAGAAGGCTTTAATCCTTTAGCCAGTTCATTTTTTACCGCCTCAATGATCTGATTTCGTTTTCCTTTTATGACCAGTTCTTTTAACTGTGGCTCCTGCGTGCCTGTCCCCTCTAAAGTCTGGACATTCTCCTCATTTCCCTTTTCCCCGGTCTTTGTTTCCTGACCTCCTTTTATGTGAATCTCATGTTCTGTTACATATTCAATATAACGGATATCCGCCCCTTCTTTATTCATCAAAAGATCAGAAGCAAAAGCGGCGGTTACAAGCAGACTCTGGGACGGATTGGAGATTGCCATCGTAAGTCCTTCCCGGATTGCAAAAGAGAGAAATGTGGTATTGACAAAAATACGTTCCGGAAGTCCAAAGGAAATGTTGGAGAGACCACATATCGTTGCCAGCCCCAGTTCCTGTTTACAGTAACGGATTGTTTCCAACGTTTCCAGCGCTGCATTTTTATTTGCCCCCACCGTGGCAACAAGACCATCCACGACAATATCTTCCGGTTTCATTCCAAGACGGTATGCCTCTTCGGTAACGGTGTGAATAATCTCTTTCTTTTTTTCCAGGTTTTCCGGAAGCCCTTCATCGGATAAGGGCAGCAAAATAAACATCGCACCGTACTTTTTGGCAATCGGAATCAGGCGTTTCATTTTCTCAGATTCCATGGAAATGGAATTAATCAAGGCACGCCCCGGATAGATACGCAGTGCCGCCTCAATGACATCTACATAACTGGAATCAATGCACAATGGGACATTAACCGCCATAGTCATTTCCGTTACAACGGAAACCATCGTTTCTTTCTCGTTAATTCCATTCATTCCAACATTGATATCAAGAATCTTTGCTCCTGCCTCCACCTGGGATAGAGCCATTTCATCTACGAGATCAAGACACCCTTCTCTCAATTCTTTCTGAAGTGCCTTTTTCCCTGTCGGATTAATCCTCTCACCTACAATAAAAAATGGACCATCCAGGTCAATTTCCTGTGTCATGCGTTCCGTTGTCAGCATGCGGAGACAGACCTCTTTTTTTGCCGGAGCAGCCGGAATGTGTGCCTGTTCGATCATTTCACAAAGTCTTTTGATATGCTCTGGCGTTGTGCCGCAGCATCCTCCCGCAATCCGGACTCCGTCCCGGATTCGTTTTACCATTTCCTCTGCAAACTGATCCGGTCCCATATCGTAGGTAGTCTCCCCGTCTTTTAACACCGGAAGTCCTGCATTTGGCTTTGCAATCACCGGAACGGCTGCATTCTTTATCATAATTTTTAACAACTCTTCCATCTTGTCCGGACCGGTGGAACAATTTGCTCCTACTGCATCTGCTCCCAGCTTCTCCAATACAACGATGGCAGTCTGGGGATCGGTTCCGTAAAAGGTTCTTCCGTCCTCGTTAAAAGTCAAAGTTACCATCACTGGCAAATCACAGGTCTCTTTTACAGCAAGAACTGCCGCACGGCATTCCTGAAGGCTCATCATCGTCTCCACTACAAACAGATCCACCCCTTCGGAAAGCATAGCCTTGATCTGTTCTTTATAGATATCGACCAGTTCTTCAAAGGTGAGTGTTCCGATTGGATATAACTGCTGTCCGGTCATGGTAAGATCTCCTGCCACATACACCGGTCTTTTCATTCCTTTTTGCTTAGCACGCAAAACGGCTTTTTTCGAAAGTCTGAGTAAAGACCGGTTCATCTCTTCAAGTCGGTCTGACAAACCATATTCTTCCAGCTTTATGCGGTTTCCCGAAAAAGTTGGAGCATACAGGATGTCCGTTCCGGCTTCCAGATATTCCATCTGAAGACCAATCAGTACTTCCGGGTTCTTTAGAATCCATTCCTCCGGGCATACTCCCACCGGCATTCCTCTCTTCTGAAGAATGGAGCCGGTTGCGCCATCCAAAATCACATATTTCGTTTCACAAAAATGCTGAAATTCTTCTCTGGTCATCGGTAACCCTCCAGTCTTTCCATAATACTTACCCGGTTAAAAGGCAGCATGAAATAGTATCCGTCTGCAAAGGAATCCATCTTTTTCATCAGTTCCGCTGCTATGGCCGTTCCGGTCTCTTCTCCTGCCTCCCGGCTCATATCCTCCCGATAACGCGCCATAATTTCATCCGGCACCCGGATACCAGTCATTTCATGTTTGATAAAATAAGCATTCCGGTAACTGACTAACGGCATAATGCCACATAAGATCTTTGCTCCTGTCAGATCTTTCAGCCTCTCCACCCGTTTGATATCTTCATCCGAGAAAATCGGCTGGGTAAGAAAATAAGAAGCACCTGCCTCCATCTTTTTCTGCATCCGTTCTGCCTGTCTCTCTACAAATCCAATTCCGTAATTCAGCGCTCCGCCATAATACAGGGGATCTTGTGCAAACTGCTCTTCATTCAGCTGTTTTACGAAGTTCATCAGCTGGATGGAATTATAATCAAATACTCCGGTTGTGGTAGCCCTTGTATCCCCCGGAACCGGATCGCCCGTTACGATCAGCAGGTTGCGCAGCCCATTCATATGAATTCCCAGTAACACAGAACGCATGGCGATCATATTTTTATCCCGGCAGCAAAGATGAGGCATCATCATCATTCCTGTTTCCTTGTTTAACCGAAGGCTTGTCAGCACCGAATCCGCCCGGCTTCTTCCCATAGGAGAATCTGCCATGGTTATAATATCAATCTGGCGTTTTTTTAGCTCTTTCGCACAAGAGAGCACCTTATCGACATTGCCATCATAAGGCGGATCAAGCTCCACAGCAATTACCTTCTCGCCACGCTCTAATTTCTGCATAAAAAGAGGTTTTTCATAAGACCCTGTCTGCCCGGATGCTTCTGCTTTTTCCCCAGTCTCGCCCGGTACTTCCGCTGCCACAAGAATATTCTGCTTTCTTTCCTTTGTCGATAGTTTTCCCGCCAGCTTCTCAATATAGACCGGTGTGGAGCCACAGCAGGCTCCGATTAAAGAGACCCCTTTTTCTGCAATTCTCTTCATGTTATCAGTAAAATATTCAGCGTTATCTAAGAAAACCATCCGGTTTTTTATCTGCTCCGGATACCCGGCATTTGGCATCACAATACTGATTTTCCCCTCTGGGAACTGAACTTCGTCTAATAAAGGAATCATATGCCCGGAACCGACTCCGCAGTTCAGCCCGACTCCGTCTACATATGTAGAACGTCCCACTTCCTCAAACAGCCGCTGGGCAGAGATTCCTCTGGAAGAATTGCCATTCATATTCACGCAGAAGTCAACAAACACCAATGTCTCCTGATTCCTCTGTTTAATATACTCTGCAACCTCTAACGGTTCCTTCGTATCACCAAATGTTTCCATCAGAATGACAGGCAGTTCTGCATCTAGAAACACATCACATAAAACGATATAATCCTCTTTTCGTTCTACAGATGTCTCCTCACTCATCTCTGTAATTGGACCAATATCCCCGGCAATCAGCACTTCTTTTCCACTGGCTTTTACTGCCTCCTTTGCAATCCGGACTGCAGCTTCCACCACAGCTTTCTGCTCTTCTTTTGTAATGCCCATTCCCTTTTGGTGGGCTGCAAAGGTATTGGTGCGGATCAGATTCGCCCCCGCATTGATGTATTCCTGATGAATGCTGCAGATTTTCTCCGGGGCATGCAGGTTTGCCCATTCCGATATTTCCCGGCAATCCGGATACTTCTTTGCAAAATAAGTTCCCATAGCCCCGTCTGACAGGCGCTGCTGTTTCCAAAAATCCATTCTGTTCTTCATATCTGCCTCTCTTCCTCTATTCACTCGCTGTTTCGTGCTTTTCATCCTCTAGCGGAGCAATCTTTGTGCGGTACAAATGACGGTAAAAAATCAAAGACAGCGAGATAGATGCGATCTCCGCAATTGGAAATGACCACCAGACTGCATCAATGCCCATCGTAACCGCAAATACATAGGCAACCGGAAGCAGCACCAGAAGCTGTCTTGACACGGATACAATCAGACTCAGCATGCCTGATCCAAATGCCTGAAACACGGACAGAAGGACAATACAGAACCCGGCAAACAGAAAACTGATACAAATAATACGAAATGCCGGTACTCCCATGGCAGCCATTTCTTCTGTCGCATCAAAAAATGAAAGCAGTTTTCCTGGAATTCCAAGAAACATTCCCATTCCAATTACCATAAAACAAAATGCAATTAATAAGGAATATTTGACTGTATCAATGATCCGTTTCCTCTTTCGTGCTCCATAATTATAGGCAAGAATTGGAATCATGCCATTATTTAATCCAAATACCGGCATGAAAATGAGGCTGTTTAATTTAAAATATGCCCCGAACACATTTACCCCCACCTGTGTAGCATCTACCATAAGGAGAATCTGGTTCATTCCAAAATTCATAATTGATCCGATTGCCTGCATAAAAATGGCCGGAATGCCTACCGAGTAGATTTTTCCAATAATTTGTTTATTTGGTCGAAAGCCCTTCATTCCAATTGCCAGTTCTTTATTTTTATGAATATTAAAGTACACAGCAAGTATTGCCGCAATGATTTGTCCGGTAATGGTAGCAATGGCGGCTCCTGCCGCTCCCATTCCCGGCAGACCAAATACCCCGAAAATCAAAACCGGATCAAGTATCAGATTAATAAACGCTCCCAGCATCTGCGTAATCATACTGTATATTGACAGTCCGGTGGACTGAAGCAGGCGTTCCATAACCATCTGGATAAATAATCCGAATGATCCCATAGTCACAATCCGCATATAAATTGTACCATTCGATACCGTTTCCGCATTTACATGCATACCTTCAAAATATAGGTGGCTTCCGAAAGCTCCAATCAAAAGGAATAAAAGATAGGAACATATAGCAAGAAAAATACCGTTCTTCGCCGCCTCATTTGCCTGCTTAAACTTTTTTTCTCCCAGACTCTTTGAAAGCAATGCATTGATTCCTACTCCGGTACCAGCACCTGCTGCAATCATCAGCGTCTGGATCGGAAACATCAGGTTCAGTGCGGCAAACGCATCTGCATTTATCCTCGACACAAAAATACTGTCTACGACATTATACAGTGCCTGAACCAGCATAGATAAGATCATTGGCAGGGAAACCTTCATCAAAAGCACCGGAATTGGAAGATATCCCATCATGTTTTCGCTTTGTTGTTCATGATTCATCGTAATTCATGCTCCTTTTCTTCAATCCATTATACTCTATCACAGAATCCAATTGTCGTAAACTATTGAAAGAAACATGACAAAGAAAAAGGCAGCAGTTCAGCCGTAACGAGCGCACAGCCGCTGAAAGCATGCAGAATATCAGGCACGATGAAATACCCGCTTTCGCTCCATTGAACACGTAGCGGTACTAAGGTTTTGCAAAAAACGCAAAACCAAGTGCCGACGTGTTCAAAGGGATATTTCATCGTGCCTGATATTCTGCGTGCTTCCGGCGGCTGTGCGTTCATCACGGCTGATCAGTTACAGAAAAAGCGCTAACCAAATATGTAACCCCACTGTCACAAGATGGTCAACGCCTTTTCTCACATTTTTCATAATTCATTTGTAATCTTCACGAACTTAAGTTTCTGGTGGTCCGTACCTCCTATTCTTAGATTTTTCACATCCATGCTCACCGATCCGTCCACTGTTACGGTTTGTCCAGATGTGTTCTGACGGTGGAATACTGCTTCCCTGTCAAGCGAAATAAACCAAATACTTCGATACCTCACTGCATCTATGTAAATTTTTTATTATCGCCTTCTTTTCTCTGAAGGCTTCCCCCGTTCTCTGGCATCCTCGCATCATACCGTTCTCGTAAAATGCGATTCTCTTATGTGTGCATCGGAATCTCCTCCTCCCGTAATCTTTCCAGCTAACCTCCGCTGAAAGGGTTCCTTATGTCTGCATTGGAATCTCCTCCTCCCTATCTGTAACTTATGAATTGATTATACAGCCCGTCCATTAATTTGTCAATACATTTTTAAAAATATTTTCTTATTTTCTGTTTTTATTTTCATACTTGTTCAAATTGCATACACAATTAAATCAAATATGAACGGCCGCTCTGTAAAAACCAGATCTGCGTTCGAATGAATAGTTGTTTCTCTACTGCTTGTATGATAAAATGATACCATGATCGAAAGGTAACAGCCCGAACAGGGCGGATTTCGAATGTTTTTTCACTTATTGTATCGAATCATACGGAGGTAAAACTATGTTTTCATTTGATGAAGTCAAGAATTTCGATCCGGATCTTGCGAAAGCAATGACCGACGAAACGACACGGCAGAACGATCACATCGAACTGATCGCTTCTGAAAATTTTGTCAGCAAGGCGGTTATGGCTGCCATGGGAAGCACCCTGACAAACAAATATGCAGAAGGATATCCGGGCAAACGCTATTACGGCGGATGCCAATATGTGGACGTGGTAGAAGATCTGGCAAGAGAACGTGCCAAAAAGCTGTTTGGCTGTACATACGCCAACGTCCAGCCACACTCCGGTGCCCAGGCAAACATGGCTGTGTTCTTTGCTCTTGTAAAACCTGGTGACACTGTTATGGGTATGGGATTAGACCATGGCGGACATCTTTCACACGGAAGCCCGGCTAACTTCTCAGGTTCTTATTTCAATATCGTACCATATGGTGTAAATGACCAGGGCTTCATTGATTATGATGAGGTAGAGAAGATCGCGTTAGAATGCAAGCCAAAATTAATCGTTGCCGGTGCCAGCGCTTATGCAAGAAAGATTGATTTTAAAAAGTTCCGTGAAATCGCAGACAAAGTTGGTGCTTTCCTGATGGTAGATATTGCCCACATCGCTGGTCTTGTAGCTGCAGGACTTCATGAAAGCCCAATTCCATATGCCCATGTCACAACAACTACGACCCATAAGACATTACGTGGACCAAGAGGCGGCATGATTCTTTCCAGCCAGGAATTTGCAGAGGAAATGAAGCTTAACAAATCCGTCTTTCCAGGAATCCAGGGCGGCCCTCTGATGCACGTTATTGCTGCAAAGGCCGTATGTTTCAAAGAGGCACTTGATCCAAGCTTCAAGGTCTATGCACAGAATATTATTGATAATGCCCAGGCTCTTGCTAAGGGACTTATGAACCGCGGTTTCGATATCGTATCCGGCGGTACGGACAATCATCTGATGTTAGTAAATCTGTTAAGCAAAGGGGTAACCGGAAAAGAAACAGAAAAACTTCTGGACGCAGCGAACATTACCTGTAATAAAAATACCATTCCTAATGACCCAGCTTCTCCATTTGTCACAAGCGGTATCCGTCTTGGAACAGCTGCTGTCACAACACGCGGAATGAATACAGACGATATGGATCAGATCGCAGAAGCAATTGCATTACTCATTAATGATGTAGATGCAAATAAAGCAAAAGCAATGGAAATCGTAAAGGCTCTGACTGACAGCCATCCTTTATATGATCTTTCTTCACTGTAAAATCGAATGATTTTCTGCGGAATGCAAAGACTTGTCATACCTGCTTTGCATTCCGTTTTTTTTGATGTAACAGTTCAGCCATAACCTGTATAACAAGCCAATGGTGCGGGCTGAACGGTTACTCTTTAATAACACAAAATTAACAGAAAGGAGACTTCCCTCTATGACACCACGAAAACAGTACTATGAAACAATTGCCAATACTTTGATTGACAAAATGAAACCCAGGGGCATTGATGCCTATTATGTTTCAGACAGCAAAGAGGCTCTGGACTTTATAAAAAACATGCTTACACCAGGAGCATCCGTATCTTTTGGCGGATCTGCCACATTAAAAGAAATTGGTTTTCATGACTTTATTACCCACTCCGCTGACTACCAGGTTTTTGACCGTACTACAGCCACTACCCCGGAGGAGAAACGGAAAATGTATCAGGAGATTGTGGGCTGTGATTACTTCTTTATGAGTTCCAACGCCATTACTCTAGATGGGGAATTGGTAAATATTGACGGATATGGCAACCGGGTAGCCTGTCTCATCGCCGGGCCACAGCAGGTTGTCATCGTTGCTGGTATGAACAAAATCGTACCGGACGTAGATTCAGCGATTGCAAGAGTGCGAAACATCGCTGCCCCGCCAAATACCATCCGTCTGAATAAAAACACCCCTTGTGCTTCTACCGGACGCTGCGGCAATTGTCTGTCGGATGACTGCATCTGCTGTCAGACTGTTATTACAAGAAAATCCTCCATTCCAAACCGGATTCAGGTAATTCTGGTTGGAGAAACATTAGGGTTTTAACTAAGATTTGCCATAAACGCTTCATTGTCTATGATGGCGCGTTTATGGATTCCGGTTCCAATCAGTTTTTCTCCATCATATACATTTACAGAAAATTTTAATTTCTTACCATCAATTTCTATCAGTTCACTTTCACATCGGACGGTTCTGCCAACGGGTGTAGCTGCAATATGTTTGATATCCACCGCTACCCCTACCGTTCCTTTTCCATCCTCCATCTGATCCTGGATGCTTTCAAATGCAGTGTGCTCCATTAACGCAATCATCCACGGAGTTGCGTACACCGGAAGCAGTCCGCTTCCCATGGACTCTGCGGTGCGATCCTCGGTCACGGTAATTTCCTTTATTCCTTTAATTCCTGTCACTAATGCCATCTTTTTTCTCTCCTTCTATGTTTTTTCTCAAACTTCGCACATGCGGAACAGGCGGTATGCCGGGACGTGCAGGGGATGCGATGTATTATGAAATACATTTTTGAACACGTCGGCACTTGGTTTTGCGCATGCAAAACCTTAGTACCGTTACGTGTTCAAATAGCGGAAGCGGGTATTTCATAATACATCGCATTCCCTGCACATCCCGGCATACCGCTTGATCCGCATGTGCGAAGTTTGAGTTTTTATCTCAAAACAGGTTACCATTCTTCATCCAGACCATGTTTTACAGCATACACGGCAAGCTGTGTCCGGTCTTTTAAAGATAACTTTTCAAGCAGTCTGGATATCTGGTTTCTCACAGTTCCTTCCGCCAGGTACAATTTTCCTGCAATTTCCTTATTATCATACCCTCCGGCAACCAATTTTAAAATATCTTTTTCCCGGTTGCTAAACGCCATATCCAGCTGTTCCTGATTCCTGTTTTTTTCTTTTGACTTCTGCCCTGATGCTGAATCCATACGGCTCCTCATCCGCTGATATACTTCACTGCCAAAAATATTCATACCGGCATACACGCCTTTTACCGATGCAATTACTTTTTCATCTTCCATCTCTTTTAGGATATATCCGTCTGCTCCGCTGTCCAGTGCCTTCTCAATCGTCTCATCATCATCAAAGGTTGTCAATACCAGAACACGAATCTGGGGAAATTTTTTCTTGATGGCCGAAATTCCATATGCCCCGTCATATTCCGGCATACGCATATCCATCAGCACCACATCCGGCTGGCAGATGCCGCATTTTTCAAAAGCCTCTTTTCCATTCTGTGCCAGAGCCGTCACTTCGATTCCTGTATCCTGTTCTAACACCGCTTTCAGCCCCTGGCGCAGTATCATAACATCATCTGCAATTAATACTTTGATTTTCTCCATAATCTTCACGTTCTCCATAATTATCGGGTAACTGACATTTCGTGCATTGGTTACAAAGGAAGCTTGATCCGTGTCAAAAACCCTTCCCCGGCAGAGGAAAGAATCTTCACCTTTCCGCCTGCCCGCTCTACCCGTTCCCGGATACCGGTAATTCCATTATGTTCCATTAACTCCCCGCATCCTTTTCCATTATCGGCAATCATCAATTCCACACTGTCTTTCTGGAACCGGACAAGAATCTCCATGCCGGATGCCTCCGCATACTTCAGTGTATTGGTGATAGACTCCCTTACACAATCATAGACGATACCTGACAGATGGGAATAGGCTTCTGAATCTTCTCCCTGTACCGTAACTTCCACCGGAATTTCCTTTACCTGGTCTGCAAGCTGCATAATGCCCTGGGTCACCAGTTCATAAGAGGCTTCTCTCCGAAGCTGGTTAATGGATTGGCGCAATTCTTTAATCCCCTCACTGGTAAGGGTTCTGGCCCGGCCGATATATTCTTCCACCTGATCGGATTCCTGGTTCTTATACGCCACCTCTGCCAATTTCATATAAGACATAATCATGGTCAGGGTATGCCCCACCGTGTCGTGTACCTGCTGGGCAATCCGGTTTCTCTCCTGTTCCAGTAACAGACGCTCGCTGGTCACTTCCAGCTCCCGTTTCAGATCCATAAACCGGTATTTGATCGTAGCGCAAAGCACACACAGAATAGATATGGCAAATCCCAGCGGAGTGATGTCAAAAGAAGGCTGCACCAGTCCCGTAAGATAAATCAGGTTCAGAAAAACCGGTACCAAAACAGATATAATAATTAATAACTTCTCCTTTTTTTCTTCTTCTCCTGCTCCCAGATTCCGGTAAAGAATCACCGCCCCCGCAAAAATAAACAGGTAAGTCATCACCACATTCGTATAGAAAAAGATACCATGGATTACCTGTTCCATTTCAAAAACAGTATAGTACAAATGATGCCAGGGGTTCGTAAGCACAAGAACAAAATGCAGGACGGATAACCAAAAAGGCAGCTGTTTCCCCAGACCCAAAATACGTCCGCCGGTATATGCCACCGCAAAGTAGTACCAGAACGCCCCTATAAAACAAATTCCAATATTTCCAAGCAGATAAGCCACTGCCAGTTCGGTCTTGTTTTCTGCAAGGAGAACGAAAACCTGGGAGGCACACCACAATGCCACCATTCCCTGAATCACCAGATAAATGTGGTTATATCTTTCTTTTTTCCCTTTTAAAAACAATACCGCCATGCTGACCAGCACGACGCCGGTCATCAGCATGTAGATTAGTCCTAAGACAAATGTCATTTACTTTCTCTCTCTTTCTTGATGGCCAGTAAAACCAGTACCACGCCAGCAGCAAACAAATAGACCCACCACGCAATACTAAGCCAGAAATCTTTTGTAAGGTATAATATCAAAAGTAATAGTACAGCAGAAGACGCAATCACATATTCTTTGCGGTTTCTGATGGCTGCGGCAATGAGGATTACAACGGACACGCCTCCAAGAATCAGTACATTGCCAATTCCTGTACTTCCACTGACAATATCCTTTGACAAAAGTGCCGCCAGCACACAGCAGGTCAGAACAAACTGAACCACTGCAATTCCACTTTTCTTATGATACCAGACCATTCCCAAAAGCACAATTCCTATTGCAAAAATCAGGCTGTTCCATTCCACCACATACTGGTTTGGAATAGGGAAGAACGGCTGGTTGATAGCTGCCATCTCCCCTGCAAACAATGCGAATGTATAAAAGACAGACCGAACCGTCTTTGGTTTCAGCCATATGCCAATCAGCACAAACGTTATGGCAATGGTCCCATGACATACCATTTCCAGCAGAATTACATGCTTTGCTGTGATCCACAACAAAATGCCAAGCATGATCTGAAGCCCAGCTGCTGCCACCAGTTTCTTTCCCTGATTTTCCCAGGTGATCCTTCTTTCTAACATTTCCCGCAGAAGAAGCATAAGAATCCCTGCCGCCAGCACAAAAGAAAACGGCTCATAGCTGCATTTCACCGAAGTGTCCAGACTGCAGCCTTCAAACATGTTCCAGTTCCACACTTTAAGCCAAAAGAAGACCAGCTGTGCAAACGGAACAAGCAGTCCGAAAGAAAACTGGGTAATCATCATTTCCTTTCGAAGCGTACAGACCATCAGCAGCAGATTTACAGAAAACGCCGCCAAAAATACCGGTGCACTCCTGTCGGACCACAGAAGAACTTCATTCAACGTATCAAACAGCACATATACAAGCCAGTTCAGTGCCAGACTGTTCAGCACCCGATATACCACTTTTCTTCGCCCATGATAAGTAATACCGGTAGCCAAAGCCATTGCCAGCACAAAGAAAAACGGGAATCCAACAAAAAGATCATCCACAAACAAGTTCAATGCCCCTGCAAGCTGCACATAGATGATTCCATGAACCAGATAACTGATTCCGATACTTAGGTCCAGTCCTTCTCTCTCCCTTTTGTCCCGTTTTCTGATTGAATCGATTACAGAAAGAACAAGTACATAGCCGGACAGCATGAGCGTAAAACAATCCAACCTTACCTTCCAGGCAACGCATGCAGATATCAGAATCCCGTCCATCAGAAGAACGAAAATAGTAAAATCAAAGCCTTTTTTTCTTCTTATTAGCCGAATCACTACCGCAATACACATTACCACATTTGCAGCAAGTATTTTAAAAGCATCGGCCTGTATGGTGTCCCGTCCATACCCCACGCCGCCCATAACGGAAAGGAGAAAAAAACCGATAAATGCAGTTCCAAGATAAAACAGCGCTGTCTCGGTTTTCCGAAGGCTGGTACACCGTGATATCCATTCCGAACCAGCATACAGGCCTGCTGCCACAAGGAATAACAGTGCCTGTTTTCCAAGCTCCGGAAGATATTTCCATGCAGTTGTTACAAATATGCATCCTGCCACAAGGATAAACAGCACACCTACCGCCATTAAAATAAGGGAAATCATATTTCGATTATTCTGTTTCATCACAACCACCTCTTTCATTCTTTACCGGTTGAATTAACCGGTTGAGATGATTGTAGCAGAATTCCGTTTTTGATATCAGATGTCATCTGTCACTAAATTGGCGAACAGACAGTGACATTTGTCACTATCATAACCCAAACTTTCCATCTGATTCGGGTGTAGGAAGTTTGAAGCATATTTATTCACATTTGGATGATGACATGAAGCGCAGTACAGTGGACGATTATGCCGAAAAAATTCTCGTTTAAAAGACGTCTAAAAGACGATTTAATAGAAGATTTGATAGAAGGTCGCCCTTTTTCCACAGAAACAAAAATGGCTGAAAGCCATTAAATACAAGACTTTCAGCCATAAGCTGCCTAGCGGATTTGAACCGCCGACCTCCGCCTTACCAAGGCGACGCTCTACCAGCTGAGCCAAGGCAGCATATTGAGATAAACCAGACTACCGTTCCATCTCTCCGAGGAGACCAGACAACTTCCTGCGAATCCGCTGCAAGGTGTTGTCAATGGATTTCGGTGTCTTGTGAAGCTGCTGTGCAATATCAGTGTAGGACAACCCTTCCCGGTATAATCCCATCACTTTCTGTTCCATATCGCTAAGCCTCTTCCCGAGTTCATATTCTAACACAGTTAGGTTCTCTTTGTCAATAAGTAATTCTTCCGGATTTGCTTTTTTTGATGCAGGCATGGAATCTCCAAATGTTACACCTCCCTCTTCCATCTCGTCCGAACCTTCCTTAATCGGTGTGTTAAAAGAAATATAATTATTCAGAGGCTGGTTTTTCATGCGGTTTGAGGCACGGATCGCGCTATACATCTGCCGTGTGATACAAAGTTCTGCAAACGGGAAAAAAGAGGCTTCTTTCCCATGGTCATAATCACGGACTGCCTTATAAAGTCCGATCATTCCCTCCTGGATCAGATCATCCCTGTCGCCTCCGATGAGGTACAGGGTTTTTGCCTTCTGTCTTACAAGTCCCTTATATTTTTCCAGAAGAAAGTCCATAGCAGACGCATCCTGCTTCTGGATACAGGATATAATCTCTTCATCTGTCATCTGCCGATAATCCATCTGTTCTCCCTTCCTTTTTCCCATATATCCTATGATACCTGTCAATTGCTGCACACTTCGTGCTCCGCAATTTTAAAACATTCGAAATCCACCCTGTTCGGTTATTTCCTTATTTCCCAAGGCGCTGTCTGACAATCTCGTAAGCCAGCACTCCTGCAGCTACCGACGCATTCAGGGAGTCGATGTCCCCTTTCATCGGAATCGAAGCCACAAAATCACAATGTTCTTTCACAAGGCGGCTGACGCCCTCTCCTTCATTTCCAATAACAAGACCAATCGGACCTTTCAGATTCAGGTCATACATCATCTGCCCATCCATATCCGCACACACGAACCAGATACCGTGCTGTTTTAATTCTTCCATCGTATTGGAAATATTCGTTACTTTTACGATTGGAACATAATTAACTGCACCTGCGGAAGCCTTTGCCACGATGCCGGTTAACCCCGCTGCCCGACGCTTTGGAATAATCACGCCGTGGGCGCCGGCCTGGTTTGCTGTACGGATAATCGCTCCCAGATTATGAGGATCTTCAATTCCGTCCAGAACAAAAATAAAAGGTTCCTCTCCCTTTTTTTCAGCCAGGGCAAAAATGTCTTCCAGCTCCGAGTAGGAATAAGCTGCAACATAGGCAATGACTCCCTGATGCTTTTTCGTAACGGACATCTGGTCGAGCCGTTCTTTCTTCACAAATTCAATCAGTGCATGGCTTTTCTTTGCCTCTTTCAGGATCGTCTGAACCGGCCCGTCTTTTACCCCATCCTGGATAAATAAACGGTCAATCTCCTTTTTGGCACGGAATGCTTCCAATACCGCATTCCGGCCTTCAATTACCTCATTTTCATTTCTCATGGTTTGTCTCCAACCCTTTCTTAATCAGCATAATGACCCGTTCCATCTGGTGGTCCAGATACAGATATCCCACTAAAGCCTCCACCCCGGTAGCCGTCCGGTAATCCGACATGCTGGCATTTTTTGCCATGGTATAAGACTTGGCATTTCTGCCACGGCGGAAGATGGCCTGCTCCTTCTCTGTAAGAAACGGTTCAATCTGATAATATAATTTCGTCTGGGCCGATGCTTTCACAAGAGATGCCGCCCTATGATGCAGCACATTTACCGGAGCATTTCCTTTTTCCACGATCATGGTACGGATCACCAGATCATAGATGCAGTCACCGATAAATGCCAGTGTAAGCGGGGAATACTGATCTGCCCGGCCTTCCTCTAATTCAAATGCGCCAAGAATTTCTTCCAGTACATCTTCTGTTTCTTTTACGCCCGTTTCCATTTTACTCCTTCTCTTGTATCTTCCAGAATAATTCCTTTTGAAAGCAAAGTATCACGAATCTCATCTGCCCTGGCAAAATTCTTTTCCTTTCTTGCCTGCTGGCGCTCTTCGATCAATGCCTCAATATCCGTATCGAGAATCTCTTCCTGTTTCTCCGTAATCAGGCCAAGTACATCACAAAGCACTTCCAGTGTTCCAAGCACGGCTTCTACCGCCTCCCTGGATGAATGCTCTGTGATCTGGGCATTTGCTTCCCGCACCAGTTCAAAGATTGCAGACACCGCATCGGCTGTATTAAAATCATCATCCATGGCCTCTTCAAATTTTGTCTGAAGCGCAGCAGTCCTTTTTAACAGTTCGTCCTCCTCAGGCGATAATTCCTTTTCCTCTGCTTTTTCTGCCAGCTCCTGCAGACGGTAAACCGCGGTAAGAATACGATCCAGTCCATTCTTAGAAGCCTCCATCAGTTCCCGGCTGAAATTAATCGGACTGCGGTAGTGGGCACTGAGCATAAAGAAGCGCAATACCTGAAGGGAATACTGGGCAGCAATCTCCTTAATGGTAAAAAAGTTTCCTTTTGATTTGGACATTTTCTTATTATCAATATTTAAAAAGCCATTATGAAGCCAGTAATGGGCAAATGGAACTCCATTGGCTGCCTCGGACTGGGCAATCTCATTTTCATGATGCGGGAAAATCAGATCTTCACCACCCGCATGGATGTCAATGGTGCTGCCAAGGTATTTTTTGCTCATGACCGAGCACTCAATATGCCAGCCCGGACGTCCTTCACTCCATGGTGACTTCCAGGCAGGCTCTCCTTCTTTTTTCGGTTTCCACAGTACAAAATCCAGAAAATCTTCTTTCTCCTCTTCCCCGGACACTTTGATATCCCGGTGTCCGGCTTCCAGATCATCAATATTTTTCTTGGATAACTTTCCATATTCCGGAAAGCTTCTGGTCCGGTAATAAACGGTACCGTTTTTCTCATAGGCATGGCCTTTGTCAATTAACGTCTGGATCATCTCAATCATTCCGTCAATTTCTTCTGTCGCCTTCGGATGGTATGTTGCCTCTTTCACATTCATGGCATCCATGTCTTCCTTTACCGACTTAATGTAACGTTCTGTAATATCCTGGCAGGAAACCCCTTCCTCGATGGCCTTTTTGATAATCTTGTCATCCACATCGGTAAAATTAGATACATATGTCACATCATAGCCTTTGTATTCAAAATAGCGGCGCACCGTATCAAACATAATCATGGGACGGGCATTTCCAATATGGATATCGTTATATACCGTCGGCCCGCATACATACATGCTCACCTTTCCCTCTTGGATTGGAACAAATTCTTCTTTTTTTCTTGTCAATGTATTATATAACTTCATTTCTAATCTCCTCCAGTCAATTACGAATTTTCGGACATCCGCCGCAGCCCCGGCAGCCCCTTCCATCATCCCCGGATTCTGCCACCCGGTAAGAATAGTTTTCCACCTCTGTCAGAAGACAGACCGCCTGTGCTGATATCCCTTCCCCGGTTCCGGTGAAACCAAGTCCCTCTTCTGTGGTTGCCTTAATGTTCACCTGATTCTCCTCGATACCCAGTGTTTTTGCCACATTGGAGACCATGGCAGGGATATGGGATGCCATCTTTGGTTTCTGCGCTATAATCGTGGCATCAATATTTTCGACCAGATAACATCGTTCTTCCAATAATTCTTTTACATGCTCCAAAAGCTGGATACTGGAGATTCCCTTATAGGCCGGGTCCGTATCCGGAAAATGTTTTCCAATATCTCCCAACGCTGCAGCTCCCAAAAGTGCATCCATAATGGCATGCACCAGTACATCCGCATCCGAATGTCCCAGAAGTCCCTTTTCATACGGAATCAAAACACCGCCAAGTACCAGTTCCCGGTTCTCCACCAGGCGGTGCACATCATATCCCATTCCAACTCGCATCGAACTGATTCCTCCATTATTTGACTAGTATGTAACGATTCTGAATCGTTACTTTTACATTAGCATATCATGATGCCTGGGTATTTTCAACCTTCTCCCATTCCCAGCTTCAATATTTCTTCATATTCCGGCATTTCGATTCCTTCCGGCTTGTAACACCGGATCAGTTCAAACAGATTCTCCTGCACATAATCTTCCCCTTTCCGGTCTGCTACCGCCTCTTTTACCGTTTTATGAAATTCCACAAGAGGAACAGACGGATCTACCGGCAGTCCAAGCTGTGTTGCTGCAAGGGCACAGGCATAAGCACATTCGTAATCCGATTTCATCATAGACAAAAAATCGTCAAAACTAATTTTTATATCAATTGATTGTTTCACAAGATATGGCACCATAAATATGTCTCCTTTTCTCTATCCAATGATTCCCAGATGCTCCAGCAAGATCTTAAGCCCCAGTAAAACCAAAATCACACCTCCGGCCAGCTCCGCCTTGGATTTATATTTGATTCCAAATACATTTCCAATCTTTACTCCGATACAGGAGATGACAAATGTGGTAATTCCAATTAAAGAAACCGCTTCCACAATGCGGACGTTTAAAAAAGCAAAGGTAATACCCACCGCCAGTGCATCAATACTGGTGGCAACCGCCAGAACGAACATCGTCTTTAAGCCAAGAGAATCATCTGCTTCCTCTTCTTCTTTGCCTAATGCCTCTTTTATCATATTAATTCCAATCAGTCCCAGCAATACAAAGGCAATCCAGTGGTCAATGGATGTAATGTAATTTTTAAACCGGTTTCCAAGCAGATAGCCGATCAGCGGCATCAATGCCTGAAATCCTCCAAACCACCCGCCAACAACGAAAGCCTTTTTGCAGTTAATTTTCTTCATTGCCAATCCTTTACAGACGGATACGGCAAATGCATCCATGGAAAGTCCTACCGCCAAAATAAATAGTTCCAATAATCCCATTTTTTCGTCCTCCAAGTGTGATTATAACAGAAAAGACTTATGCACGGCAAATAACGCCATGCATAAGTCTCGTTAATTAAGATAAGCCAGACCGTTACCGGCCAGTATGTTGACTCATCACGCTTTCACGCTAACTACTCCCTTATGAGGTAAGTGAACCCATTCTATCATATTCCGCCCTGCTTCTGCAACTACTTTCTGCATATCAAGCATGAACTCATCTATATATGTACCTTTAATGATTCATCATACCCGAAAGACCAAGAATGAAAATCACTACCGCCAAAATAACACATAGGATATACAAACACAAAAAGGATCTGGCAAAATTCTTCAGGTTAATATTTTTCGTTCCTCCAAAACCAAAAACCAGCGCAATTATGAGTCCGATGGTTGGCAGTGAAAACAAAATCTGATACAATAAATACTCCCACATGCTAAGGGCACGGTTCTCTTCTGGAATAATTACAACCTTTGGAGCATAATTATAAGCAGTTCCATATGGTACGCTGTTACCATATCCATTCACTGCCGCATTTTCCCCGGCTCCGTTCAGCAGCTCTCCACAGTTCTGACAGCGGCTTGCTCCATCTGGATTCTCGGTGGCGCAATTCTTACAGTACATCATAACACTCTTTTCCTCCTATTATCCCTGTTCAAATATAATTTAATCAATCAGATTACAAACTTATATTACCATAGTCTTGTACAAACGAAAAGAGTTTTTTGTATTCTTATTGTCGATTTTTATAAATTCCCCGGTCAACCGCTCCGTTCTGGGAAGCAACAATAGTAGTACACACCGCATCCCCGGTAATATTTACTGCCGTACGTGCCATATCCAGAATCCGGTCAATTCCCATAATCAGTGCAATTGCGTCCACTGGAAGCCCTACCGAGTGAAATACCATCGTCAGTGTGATCAGCCCCACTCCCGGAACTCCTGCCGTACCAATGGACGCCATGGTGGCGGTACTAATGACGGTAAAATAATCCAGCGCCGACAACTGGATTCCGTACGCCTGTGCCACAAAAACAACTGCTGCCCCTTGCATAATTGCGGTTCCATCCATATTAATAGTAGCACCCAGCGGAATCGTAAACGATGAAATCCGTTTTGAGACTCCCATCTTCGTTTCCAGAATATCAATGGACATAGGAATAGTGGCATTAGACGTAGCGGTGGAAAAAGCAAACGCCATGGCAGGAAAAAATTTCTTTATAAAAAGTACCGGGCTTAAACCAGTAAACACCTTTAACAGTCCAAGATACACAATGATACAGTGAATAGCCAGGGCAATCAAAACTGCACCAATATATTTTAATAAGGGAATCAGCGCATCAAATCCGGTTGCCGCAAATGTTTTTCCAATCAGGCAGAATACTCCTACAGGGGCTGCCTTCATAATCAGCTCCGTCATCTCCATCATAATATCATTTCCCTGGGCAAAAAAATTCCCAACGATCTCTGCCCTGCTGCCTAGTTTTGCCAGAATAATCCCTAACAACAGTGCAAATAAAATAATGGGAAGCATATTTCCTTCCGTTAATGCCCGAAATACATTCGTCGGGATCATATCCAAAAGTGTATCCGCAAACGATGATTTTTCACTTGTATCCACTGAATCCGCAGCCTCCTCAAGAACAGCAGACATATTAAGACCAATTCCCGGATTAATCACATTTGCTATTCCCAGTGACAGGGTAATGGCCAGTGCTGTCGTAACAAGATAGAAGGCAATGGTTCGGATACCAACCGCTCCCAGTTTCTTTGTATCTCCAATAGACATACTTCCGCAGACCAGAGAGCAGAACACCAGCGGAACAACTAACATCTGCATCAGCCGGATAAAGCCCTGCCCCACAAGATAGAGCAGGCCGTTTATGACAACTGTGTCCACAAACGGACTTTTTGGAACAACGTAATTTAAAATTACCCCGACAAATGCCCCTGTTAAAAGTGCTATTAAGATTTTTGTGGTAAGACCTAACTCCTTTTTCCCCTGAGCCCTGCTTTCTTTTTCCATGTCCTGCCTCTCTCCAATTCATACGGTCGCTTCTCTGCCACCAGCATTCTGAAACGTTACAGTATATACGTAGTATGGATGGTTTGAGCGCATTTCATTCATTTACTCAAACTTTCAAATCAGCCTGTCATTCCGCCCGATTTGCATGTAGGAATATTGAGTTACAAGGACATCATTTCACCTTCCGCGGACAATGTTATGACCTTATAAGGGATCTCCTTTCCGCTGTTTTGGATGGCTCTTTCTACTGCACTCTGCATTCCGCCACAGCATGGCACCCACATTCTCACTAAGGTAATGCTTCGAATCCTATTTTCAGAAAAAATTGCTGTAAGTTTTTCACTGTAATCAACGGCATCCAGTTTCGGACAACCTACCAGTACAGTCTTTCCCCTAAGGAAATCCTGATGAAAATTGCCATAAGCATATGCCGTACAGTCTGCTGCTACCAACAGGTCGGCATCTTCATAGTAAGGTGCATGCACTGGAAGAAGTTTTATCTGAACCGGCCATTGGCTTAAAGCACTCTTTCCTTCCTTATGGCGCTTAACCGCCTCTTCATCAAAAGCTGCTGCCTCCCGCTCTTCAAAGGAAATTGCCCCGGTAGGACAAACCGGAAGACAATTTCCCAGGCCATCACAGTAATCATCCTGGATTACCCTTGCTTTTCCATCCTTGATCTCAATAGCACTTTCATGGCATGCAGTGACACATAACCCACATCCGTTACATTTATCCCGATCAATTTTAATCATCTGTCTGATCATGACTTTTCTCCTCCTTAATGACATCGTTATCATTCAACCACCACATCCGGCTGATGATTAGCACTTGTAGTTACGGGTACAGTATAATATAATCAATCAAACAGTTCCGTTGCATATGCAACCGAAAGGAGTAAAACATGAACCGACATTCGATTCCCCCGTCAAAACCAGCCACAATAAAAGACTGGTCCTCTTATGAGCCGCTCTTATGTTCCTGTCCGCTGTTCTCCCACATTCCTTCCGGACAAATAGGTGCCATGCTGGAGGATATGGGATACCGGCTTCAAACTTATGAAAAAGGAGAGTTCCTGTTTCATAACGGAGATATTTTAAAAAAGATCGGGATCATTTTATCTGGAAGTATCCAGCTGATCCTGGAAGATTACTGGGGAAATGAAAATATTCTGGGACAGTTTTGTGCCGGAGACTTATTTGGAGAATCTTATGCCTTTTTATACCGTGAACCAATTCACATGAATATTGTGGCACAGAACCATTGCGAGATTCTTTATCTGTCACCGGATGCAATTTTTCATTCCTGGCAGGCATCCAATGGCTCCCACCAGCAAATTATTCAGAATCTGCTCCATCTGCTTTCCTATAAAAATATTGTGCTGAACCAGAAGATTAAATATCTGACCAGACGCACCACACGGGAGAAAATCCTCGCTTTCCTGTCAGACCAGGCGGACAGGAATCCCCATAGAAGCTTTGAAATACCCTATTCCCGCCAGCAGATGGCAGATTTTCTATCCGTTGACCGCAGTGCCCTCTCCCGGGAGCTTAGCAAGATGAAAGCAGAAGGCATACTGGATTACGACAAAAACCGGTTCTGGCTGGCATGATTCGCCAGCCATACAGGTTATTGTCTTTTTCTGCTTTTTTCGCTTCTGGTGTATCTTCATATAAAATCATTCCGTTTGAATCAATCCGAACGGACGTAACATCCCCAAGTCTCCATTTTTTTCCATAATACCATCCCTCTTGTTTTAATATCCACACATTTAGCAGTAACCGTCCTTCCCGTCTTATTCTTTTCAAGCCTGTTCATTCTAATTAACATGATCAGATTGCCAACTGTGTTCATAAGTTTCCCCCTTTTGTACGCTGTATCCCAGACACACCCTTCCCAATTCCACTACTGATAACAGCCATAAATGGTTATTTTCTTCTCGTTTACAGTGTAATCTGCATCTGAGATAAATTATAGCATATTTTCCCACTTACGAATCAAGTGGAACGCTTAGAAAAATTGACGGGGTAAATCTATTGATGTATGATTAATACAAAAATACTGCTTTAGACGGTACGGAATGTAGGAGGATGAATAAATAATAACTATGATAAAGATACTTTTCATCTGCCACGGCAACATCTGCCGCTCTCCCATGGCAGAATATATTATGAAAGATATGATAGAGAAACGGGGACTGTCTGATAAGTTCCAGATTGCTTCCGCTGCAACCAGCACCGAAGAAATCGGTAATCCGGTTCATCCGGGAACACGAAAAATCCTGTCCCGTATGGGAATCAGCTGTGCCGGAAAGAGGGCACGGCAGTTGACACG
>JAQXIP010000086.1 GCA_029007845.1 Clostridiales bacterium | reverse complement strand
CGCGGCCATTTTCGTCCGTTACATAATCCTGGCACGTTACAAAATAAGCATTCATAAGCCGGACTTCATTTCCCGGGAACAGGCGGAAATATTTCTTAGGCGGCTCAATCATAAAATCATCCCGCTCAATATACAGTTCCCTGCCAAATGGAACACTTCGCTGACCAAGTGCCTCATTTTCCTGGTTATTGACCACATCCAGATATTCGATCTGTCCTTCCGGGTAATTCGTAATAACAAGTTTAATCGGGTCTAATACCCCCATGACTCTTTCCCGCTTCAGCTTTAAGTCTTCCCGGATACAATACTCTAACATGGCATAATCAACCGAGCTGTTGGCTTTCGATACCCCGCACAGTTCCATGAACATCCGGATTGACTCCGGTGTGAAGCCTCTTCTTCTAAGCGCCGCAATTGACACAAGACGGGGATCATCCCATCCATCTACAATCTTTTCCTCCACCAGCTTCTTGATATAGCGCTTTCCCGTAATGACATTCGTAAGATAGAGCTTTGCAAACTCAATCTGCTTCGGCGGATTCTCATATTCCAGTTCCCTGACAACCCAGTCATACAGTGGACGGTGGTCCTCAAATTCCAGCGTACAGATAGAATGGGTGACTCCTTCAATGGCATCTTCAATTGGATGGGCAAAATCGTACATCGGATAGATGCACCATTTATCGCCGGTATTATGATGATTCATACGTGCAACCCGGTAAAGAACCGGATCCCGCATGTTTATATTCGGTGAGGACATATCAATCTTAGCGCGCAGTACCTTCGCGCCATCCTCATATTTTCCGTCTTTCATTTCTTCGAACAAACGAAGATTCTCTTCTACGGAACGGTCACGGTAAGGACTGTTCTTACCTGGTTCCTTTAATGTACCGCGGTATTCCCTGATCTCATCCGCAGACAAATCACACACATATGCCTTGCCCTTCTTAATCAGTTTTACTGCGGCTTCATACATCTGGTCAAAATAATTCGAGGCAAAATATACCTCATCCCCAAAATCTGCGCCAAGCCACCGCACATCTTCTTCAATTGAAGTTACAAACTCTGTTTTCTCCTTCATCGGATTGGTGTCATCAAAACGAAGGTTAAATGTTCCATGATACTTCTTCGCCAGACCATAATTCAGTAAAATAGACTTTGCATGTCCGATATGCAGATACCCATTCGGCTCGGGCGGAAACCGGGTTACTACCTTCTGGCAGTGCCCTTCCTCCATATCTTTCTCAATAATCTGTTCAATAAAATTTTTTTGTACAACGTCGTCCTTTTCTTCTTTCGATTCCGTCATATGTTCGTCAGCCACCTTATTACCTCCTTCGTTCTACACTTAATTACTATCATATCATAAGAACGGGGAAGAAAAAAGGGGGAATTCTACTTAAACTGATGTCCGCCGATTTTCAGACGGCAGCCTTTTACATACTGGCTGAAAAACAGATAAGACTTCATATTACGGGTTTTTCCTTTTACGGTTACTTTTGTATCACCTTTCAGTGCCTCTTTTGCTGCTTTCACGCATGCTTTATATTCTTTTGTCTCAAATTTTCCCTGGTCATAAGCCTTCAGGGCTTTTTTCATACTTCCGTTTCTTGTCGGCTGAAACTGTCCTTTTTGGTAAATCACTTCTTTAATCGTGTCCGGAAAATCCTTTGATCTTTTGCGGTTCATCACAACAATTCCGACTGCCTTTTTACCAGCATAAGGTTCATTACCTGCCTCACAGTAGATAATGGCTGACATCAGACGCAGCTCTGATTTTGTATAAGCAGGCTCTTTCCGTGCTTTCATGGCAGAGGAAGCCAGAACCTTTTTTTCTTCCTTACTTTTCTGTTCTGCCTGACGATCCTGGGATACTGCTGCCGGGATCTTTTCTGCTGCCTGGACATTCACACTGAAAACTCCACTTAACAAACATGACATCAAAATAACGGTTACGACTCTTTTCATACTCATAATATAATCTCCTTCTACTTACGATATTGAATTTCATATCTTTCGTAGTTGCGGTTGACTGTATTTCTTTTGAAATAATTTGTTAATCAACATAACACTTTGTTAACATTTATGTAACAATTATAACATAATCTTTACAGTTTTCAAGTTTTTTTAAAAAAGTGGAGGCTTTGAAACTCAAAAAAGTCGATTTTTGTCCGTTATTTTTTCCAAGCATCACTCCGTTCTAATCATATTTTTTAGACATAATGACCAATCGATTTTCACCGCAAATCTTGCGTGCAACATTTTACCCAATTGAGCCCTTCCACTTTTGTTCAACCTGCCGTTTTTTTTACCCTGTTTTTTAGGAATATCCCCTATTTTCAAGGGTTTCAGGGCTTTAAGAAAAAAAATTCTGCCGGATTCCGGCAGATTTTTGCACAGTTATCATTGGTCTATATATCATCCTATCACTTATTTTGTAACAGTTCAGCCATAACCTGTATGACAAGCGAATCATGCTTGCATGAATTCGCCTGTCACACAGGTTATGAGCCGAGCGCCAGATTATGAGCAAAGTTAGCTGCATAGCAGCGAGAAAGCACCGAAGGTGCGGCTTTGCGAATGGCGCGGGCTGAACTGTTACCTTATTTTTCATTCAGTTTCCGGCAGATATCTACTACTTTTTTATAGGATAATGCCCCGCCAAACAAATCAATGGCGCTGCCGATTGTCACATCAATATTGGATTTTCCGATCTGGTTTATCACTTCCAGATCCGCATAATCCGATACCCCGCCTGCATATGTGACCGGAATCTTGTTCCAGTCCCCCAATATCGATAATAAAGTCCGGTCAATTCCCGCAGCTTTTCCTTCCACGTCCACCGCATGAACCAGATACTCGTCACAATACTGTGACAGTCCTTCCAGTATATCCTCTGTAATTCTTTCCCCGGTAAACGTCTGCCAGCGGTTTGTAACAATATAGTACTCTCCATCCCGTTTCCGGCATGAGAGATCCAATACAAGATGTTCTTTTCCTATGACTCGGTTTAACTGTTTCAGGCGCTCATAATCAATCATCCCATCCCGGAATACATAGGATGTCACAATCACATGAGAGGCTCCCATGTCAAGAAACCTTTTCGCATTATCTGCTGTAATTCCCCCACCAATCTGAAGACCACCTTCATATGCGCGGAGTGCCTTTTGGGCCTGTAAAAGATCCGCCTCATAATATTCACTTCCGGCTGCATTCAGAAGAATGATATGACCGCCTTGTAACGAATCTCTTCTATATAAAGATGCAAAATAATCTGCATCCTCGGATGCTTTATAGTTCTCTACCGCCTGGTTGCCTTCGTCTTTCAGACTTCCACCCACAATCTGCTTTACTTTTCCATTATGAATATCAATACATGGACGAAATCTCATTTTTTCTTCTCCTTTGGTATATTTTTTGCTATGAATGGCAATAATCAAACTGACTACGAAATCAACCACGAAAAGAAAGGAAGGCTTACACATGGATCTCTTAGCAGCCGCATCCGGTATTCTTCCGGTTATACTCCATAGTATCGGTTCCATATTTGCGCTTTACATTCTAACAAAAATAATGGGGTATCGTCAAATATCCCAGTTAAGTATGTTTGATTATATTAATGGAATTACCATCGGCTCCATCGCCGCAGAGATGGCAATCGGGGATTCAAAGGTATTTTGGGATGGTTTAACGGCTATGATTGTATACACGGCAGTCGTGACCCTTTCTTCCATTATTACGGATCATTCCATCCACATCCGCCGTCTGCTTGGCGGGAAACCCTATATTCTATTTCAGGGAGGTACCTTATACCGTAAAAATATGAAGAAAGCCCGGCTAGATCTGGGCGAATTTCTCACCCAATGCCGTAATATGGGATATTTCCGCTTATCGGATATTCAAACTGCCATTATGGAACCAAATGGAAAATTAAGTATTCTTCCCGTTGCCGATAACCGCCCGGTCTCACCAAAGGATCTGAATCTATCCCCGGAACCGGACTGGTTAAATGTCAACGTCATCGTGGACGGAAAAATCCAGGACAAAAACTTAAAAACGCTTGGCAAAGACTACGCATGGCTTCACAGCCAGCTGAAAATCCATAATGTGCGCAGCGCAGAAGACGTCTTTCTTGCCACCTGTGACCATAATGGCTGCTTTGAAGTCTATCAGAAATCAGATGATACACCATGTGGAGATATTATCAATTAGTTGAGTCCGGCTGCTTTCAGGCGTTTCCGGATCTGCGGTCCAATCAGCATGGCAATCACGATCTTTATTAAATCTCCCGGAATAAATGGGATAACACCATTGGCAAGTGCCACTTCGAAGGTCATTCCCGCCTGGTAAGCAAGCCATACGGTTCCAAACAGGTAACATACCAGTGTTCCAAGCACCATCCCAAGGAAGCACAGCGGCAGGTTGGATGTCCAGCGGTCAATCACAATCCCGCAGATAACTGCCATAAACGCAAATCCAATCAGATACCCTCCGGTAGGACCAAGTAGTTTTCCAGGTCCACCAGTAAAGGAAGAAAACACCGGAACACCAGCCAATCCAATCAGAAGATAAATAAGATAGCTCATTGTTCCACGTTTCATTCCTAATACATAAATGGACAGATAAACAACCAGATTCGTAAGGGAAATCGGCACCGGACTAAACGGCAGAGGTATGGACAGTGGTCCTAAAATACAAGTCAGGGCTGCCATAAGCCCGATTAGTGCGATTGTTTTTGTTTTTCCTTTTCCTGCGGTGTTCACCGCTTTTGTATTCTCATTTGTACTCATTGTTCTGATTCATCCTTTCTTTCCTTTTTTATCTGGAATCCCAGCTTCGTTAACATTGCCCGGTCCTGGGCAGTATTATTTCCCACAGTTGTCAGCATGTCACCGGTAATCGTTGCATTGGCTCCTGCCTTAAACAGCGCTTCCCCACCGTCCGAAAAATAGTTTCTTCCTGCCGCAACCCGGATATCGGTATCCGGATTCAGATAACGGAAAATTGCCACAATCCGCAGAATTTCTTCTGGCTTTAACGGTGTTACTCCTTCCAGCGGGGTTCCCGGTATTGGAATCAGGAAATTAAGCGGGATAGAGGAAACCTCCAGCTCCGATAACTCCACCGCCATATCGATCCGGTCCTGCCATGTCTCTCCCATACCAAGAATCCCGCCGCTGCATATATGCAGACCGGCATTTTTCGCTTTGCGGATCTCGCTCAGCTTATCCTCATAAGTATGTGTCGTACAGATCTCTGGGAAATAACGCCGGGCTGTCTCTACATTGGCATGATACATCGTTACACCAGCCTGCACTAACCTCTTTAGATCTTCCTCTTTCATCAGTCCATGGGAAGCGCACAATTGTATATCCGGATATTCCTGATGCATCGCTTCATATGCCTCCAGGGCTTTCTCCAGATCTTCCCCTTCCATCGTTCTCCCGGCGGTAACAATTGAATAGCGATCCACCCCGTTCTTCCATGCATGGGCGCAGCCTTCTAGAAGGCTGTCCTGATCTAAAAATCCATATTCCTCACAATTGGTATGGTGGTGTGCTGACTGGGCACAGAACTTACAATTCTCGCTGCAGCGTCCGCCTCTTCCATTTATGATACTGCACAGATCCACCCGGTCACCGCACAGAGCCTGACGTATGCTGTCAGCACCTTCACACAGGCTATCCAGGTCTGCTTCCAGAAAAACCGATAAATCATCTTCCCGTGTAAGCCGTCGGCCTTTTATAATCTCATCTGCTAATGCCTTCATCTTTTCTCCTTTTTCTCGTTTTATTTTTGATTGTCAACCAAATTCCGTATATTAGTTTACAATCAGAAAAAGGAATTGTCAACAGTTAGATTCTTTAAAATGCAGCATCTGACCTTCCGGCAGATATTCCGGCATTTGCAGCCAATGCCCTGCTTCATCACCCGGAAGATTCCCCACATGCCTGACTCAACATCCCATTTCAGGCAGGTTAGACAGGCGGGGTGAAAGGAGGATATAGACATTAAAATAAATAACCATATTTTCTTTTCTGCCCCAGAATAATAGATATAATCCGTTTTTTTATTTCCTCGGAATAGTAGTTCTCCGCTTCAA
>JAQXIP010000085.1 GCA_029007845.1 Clostridiales bacterium | reverse complement strand
GAAAATTTCATCCACCACCTGGGATATGGTATCGAAAATATTCCGTCCCGGCATCCACTTCTGGTCATATGCCGTAGATGTGGTAATGGTAAAGGAATATCCTTTATTCCGGTACCACTCCGTATACACCCGGTTTAAAACGAAAGACTGGATGCATAACACATTGGCAATAATGGCACTCTCCGGCCAGGTGGCATAGATTTCCGAGGAAGCCACATTTTTAATGTAATCCTTATATGTCACATAATAGTCCTTCGCAGTGGAATCAGACGGTGCCCCATCATGCACGATAACAAATTCCGGAATCACCACCCGGCTTAGTACGATTTCCCCGGTTTCCTCTACCCGCTTGATTTCACTTTCTGCAATCTTCGGCGGATATTCCTGATATAGGGTATGCGGAGAAACCACAAACAGATCCCCTTCTTCTCCAAGCCGCTGGTTAACAGGCATCAGAGGTGCATTCTGAATTGCAGTTACCTCCGACAGTACATTGGTTCCACTGACATAAAAAGGCTCAAACCCTTCCGCCTCCACTTCTACGGTATACTCTGCATAAGGCTGGTACAAAGAGGGTGCCAGACTATATTCCACATCCGGTGCCGGAAGGTCAATGGTCTCCGTCTGCCCGTTCTCATCGGTGCGCAAAACCTCGATTGGGCGATCCGGTTCATTGATATTGAATATGCGTACTGTAGCATCCGGAACCGGAAAATTGTCATACACAGAAGTAACATCCGCTCTTAACTTTCCAGTTCGTTCTCCCGTTCCAACCTGTGCCGGATAAACAAAGCGGCGTCTGTCATGAAAAGATGGCATATGTTCTTCACTCCTATCAACTCTCTTCCTTCATCCTATTCCGCTTCCTGGCAAAAGGTGAATCAGGAGTAATCTGCAGCGATTAATCCCGGGCATACTGACACGGATTTTCCATATGATCCAGTGTATCAAAGGTATATCCTTTTTCTTTATACATTTTAATGATGGACTTTAATATTTCTGTAGTACATTGGTTTCCAGGAGAATCATGAAGCAGTACAACGGATTCTTTATATTTATCAAAGTCTCTTTTTACATTTTCAAAAATCTGGCTGCCGCATGGATGACCAATGGAATCCTCTCCGCTGACGTTCCAGTCAAAATAGGTGTACCCCCTTGCTTCCAGTTCCGGAATTACCCTGGATGCAATTTTTGCAAGATAATCCGTTGCACTCCCAAATGGAAAACGGCAGACCGTCGGCTGTTCTCCGGTAACATCCATAATTGCCTTCTCTGCCTGATTAAAATCTTCCATATAAGTCTCATAAGAAGCATAGATTTCCTTTCCCTCGTGGCTGTAAGTATGCACACCAATCAAATGCCCTTCCTCTTTTTCCCGCAGCACCAGCTCTTTTGTGTTTTCATTTATCTGGTTTCCAATCAGAAAAAAAGTAGCAGACACCTGTTCTTCCTTCAGAATATCCAATACTTTCTCCGTATTTTTAGACGGACCATCATCAAAACTTAGATAGACCTTTCTAGAATTTTCCTCCAGCACTGCCTTAGATACCGTCTCTAAGCTTTGTTCTTCCAGCGCGTCTACGCTATCCTCATTTTTTCTATTCCAGTAGGAATAAGATAACTTCCTGATATTGTGCTGTTCCAGAAGTTCCACCAAAAATAAAACAAGAAGGCAGACCACCGCACTAATTACCCGTTTCGACATCGAACTCTCCGTTGTCTTTTCTTTTGATAATATATGCGTTCTGCCTTCTTCTTAGTACCGGTTACCGCTCTCTTTCAAACCTCTCTCTTGTGGTAACACACTGAATAAGACTCTGGTACTTCTCTTCCAGACTGCCTTCCTCTAAAGATACTTCCATTGCCGCAGCCATATTATTAATAACAATCTCATCGAGCCGTTTGCTCATCCCCATAAGAATATTAAGCCTCTCCCGGCATGTACGGGCATCTAAGAAATCCATCAGATCATCCATGGAGGTTCGTTCTTCTTTTACCGGTTCCGGTTCTTCCAGTTCCACTTCTTCCGTTTCCTGCTCTTCTGGTTCCACCCTGTTTACAACCCTGCATGCATTCTCTTCTGCTTCCACTGCAGTTTCTTCTTTGTCATCTTCCTTTGCATCCAAACCAGCTTCTTCCAGTTCAAAACGCCAATGCTGCCGGACGTTTGGATATTTTATCCGGTCCACCGGCTGAAGAAACATCTCTAATGGTCTGGCATATATTTCAAAGTCACCATACAGTGCCTGATAGACTACCAGCTTCTCTCCTGTCTCCGAATGTCTGGCAATCGCCACAATCTGATACTTATTTCCTTTAAAATGCCGGTATCTCTCTCCTGGTGCAGGATTCTTCCGTGTATCCATACACATTCCTTCTTTCTATTTCCCGATGCTGCAGCAAACATTCCTACGTTTCATGATTGCATGAAAAAGTACAACCTTTTGACACTGGCATCATTTCTTCTCATAACGGCAAAAGTGATAAACCAGATCATAATAGGTCTGTTCTTCCGAGATTCCAGTCATTTTCCACTCAGAAAGCTGATCCAGATTTGGAAGATACACATCTGCCTCATAGGAAAAATCAATCTTTGTGATATGTGCTGTGCTGCAATACGGCAGAAACTGTTCATAGATTTTTGCTCCTCCGATTACAAAAATCTCCTCTTTGGGAATTCCTTCCACTTCCTTCAGGGCTTCTTCCACACTGTGAACTACCGTTGCACCCTTCCCATCATAATTCTGGTTGGTTGTTATCACAATATTTCTACGATTTGCAAGAGGCTTTCCTCCCGGGAAACTTTCCAGTGTATTCCGTCCCATAATCACGGTCTTTCCCGTTGTCGTTTCCCGGAAAAAACGCATATCTGCCGGAATACTAACCAATAGTTTATTTTTATTTCCAATCGCCCAATTCTGGTCTACAGCTGCAATCAGATTCATATCATTTCCTTCCCTTCTTCCTCTATCTCATCCCTTACACAGCCACCGGGATCTGTTTCACCTGTGGCCCTGCAATATAATTACGAAGTTCAAAATCATCCGGCGTAAATGCATAAAAATCCGTAATATCCGGATTCATATAAAACTCTGGTGCATCGTAGACTGGACGCTTAATCAGCTCTTTTACGATCGGAATATGCCGGTCATAGATATGGGCATCTGCAATCACATGAACCAGTTCTCCTGCCTTCATGCCACTTACCTGGGCAAACATATGCACAAGCACAGCATACTGGCACACATTCCAGTTGTTGGCAGTCAGAATATCCTGGCTTCTCTGATTTAATATGGCATTGAGTACCAGATGATGCTCTGCATCCTGTGTCACATTAAACGTCATACTATAAGCACATGGATACAGGTTCATCTCATGAAGATCCTCATGGACGTAAATATTGGTCATAATCCGCCGGCTGTAAGGATTCTCTTTCAAGTCATAAAGGACACGGTCTACCTGGTCAAACAGACCTTCCCGGTACTGATGTTTTACACCCATCTGATAGCCGTAAGCCTTTCCAATGGTGCCCTCTTCATCGGCCCAGCTATCCCATATATGGCTGTTAAGTTCCTTTACCTGATTGGATTTTTTCTGCCAGATCCATAAGATTTCATCAATGCAGTTTTTAAAACCAACCGGTCTTAAGGTCATAGCCGGAAATTCTTTGGAGAGATCATATCGGTTTACTACACCAAATTTTTTAATTGTATAAGCAGGAGAGCCGTCTTCCCAATGAGGTCTTACTTTCTCTCCTTCCGTGCTGGTTCCGTTTTCTAAAATATCCGTACACATCCGGATAAACAACTGATCTGCTGCACTCATATTTTTCCCTTTCTATTTACTACATATTTTTTAGCTGATTGGCTAAACTATCTCTTATGAAAACAATTATTTATCGCTTTATATTATGTGGAGCCGCCGGCTGGTGCATGGAATGCCTCTGGACAGGGCTTTGCGCCATCTTCCAGAAAGATCCGGTGCTAACATGCAAGACATCGCTATGGATGTTCCCGATCTACGGAATGGCAGCTTTTATCTACCCCCTCAGCCTTCAGCTTCAGAATCAACCTTTTTTTTTCCGCGGACTGATCTACATGACGTTTATCTATCTGGCGGAATATGTGACCGGCACAATATTACAGCATTTCCATGTATGTCCATGGTACTATGGCGCCGGACATATCAGTCTGAACGGGCTGATTTGTCTGGAATATGCACCATTATGGTTTCTTGCCGGACTGTTTTTTGAGTGGATCCTGCATCATGCCCCGATCCCAGTATAATCCAGATGCATCAAAACCACAGTAACCATAATTGGACAGGTGAAAACTGCAACACCATGATACCACAAAGGAATACAAAAAGCCAGCACTGCATTGACTTTCCCCTCATAAACCGATACACTAGTCTTAGTACCGCTGCGTGCTCAAATAGCGGAAGCGGGTATTTCTGACACAAGGCATTTCATGTCCCATCGCTGCTCTGCGTCATCCGCGGGTGTGAACTGTAACATACACTAAGCTTAACGATCATCGAAGGGGGAATGTTTTATGGTAAAACTGAAAAAAAGACTGCTTTCTCTGCTGCTGGCAGGTATCTGTGCTCTCGCTGCAGCTGCTCCGGATGTACCAGCATCCGCTGCAGTTTCTTCTGCTACAGTAAAAGAGGCTTATCTTGCCTTTGTTTTGAAAAATGAGACTGCTTTTAATCAAATGCTGCCTCAGGATACTACAATGGATCAATATGCCCAGATCGGTATAAAAGACATGGACAGTGACGGACTGCCGGAACTTTTTGTGTCCCTTGGCACTTCTGACCGTATCTATACTTACCGCGATGGAGCGATTCGGCTTGTATCCAAAACTTCCGGAAACCAGACATTTTATTACTGTTCTTCCAGGCAATTAATCTGTAAATACAACCACACGTCCTCATCGGTATTTACTGAGACTTATTATGCGCTGAAAAAAGGATCTTTAAGCAAAAAATACACACTCAGTGCAAAAAAAGAAAACAAAATAACCGTGTACTACCTAAATGGAAATAAGATTTCCACAAAAAAATACCAGTCCTTCCGAAAAAAATATCCGCTCAAAAAAATCTCTACCACTAATCTTGAATACCGCCAGGCTATAGGGCTTTTATCTCCGGGATTTTCCCGGTCAAACTACACCGCCAGAGTTGGTGACACCGTAACACTGGACTTATTTCAAAACATCTCTGACAAGACATCTTATGCAAGTAAAAACAAATCTGTGGCATACTTTGCAAACGACGCAGACCGTACATACGGTGTTGTTACCGCCAAATCACCGGGAACTGCTACGATCACTGCCACAGCAGGAAATGAATCCTATCAGTGTACCGTAACCGTTACAGAGGAAAAACCACTTGTCACTGAACCAGTCTTACTGAAAGCCGGAAAAACGTATCAGGAAGATCTGAACGGAGACGGCAAAAAAGACTCCATTCAATGGAACTGCGATATTGATTATGAAAAAGAAACGTTCCAGTTCGTCTTAAAAATAAATGGAAAGGATTATTCTGCTCTTCCTTTTAGCACCTATTTCACAACCAGTGAATATGTATCCGTATATCTTACGGATCTGAATCCTTCCGATTCCAAGAAAGAACTAGAGATCGAGGGATATGGTCCCAGCGACGTTGTCACATGCTGCCAGTTCTACTCCTTCGATGGAAAAAAAGTAACAAAATACGCAGAGCTCGACGATTGCTACCAATTTGGACGCTACTATTTTCTTGGGGTAACAAAAGAAGGGCAGATGCGGTTTTGCATTGACACCCCATTCTGGGATGAAAACCTGGGAATGTACTTTGCCACAGCTGACTTTTCCTTTAAAGACACCAAAAGCACTGCGCTTATCATGAATGATACAAGGTGCTATATCGAAAACAGCGCCCGTTTTACCCCTCTTACAAAACTTGCGGTGACAAAAGAAATGGGAGGCAGTGAAACCGCATTTACACTTAATCCTGGAAGTCTCTGCTACATTGATTCTGTAGTAAAAAAAGGCAGCCAGCTTTACCTCCAGGTGTCAAATCGT
>JAQXIP010000084.1 GCA_029007845.1 Clostridiales bacterium | reverse complement strand
TATAACTCAAACTTCGCACATTCGGATCAGCGGGAATGCCTGGCGTGCATAGGATGGGATGGATTATAAAATACCCGCTTCCGCTATTTGAACACGTAGCGGTACTAAGGTTTTGCTTGCGCAAAACCAAGTGCCGACGTGTTCAAAAAGTATTTTATAATCCATTCCATCCGATACACGCCAGGCATTCCCGCTGATTCACATGTGCGAAGTTTTAGTAAGTTAATAAAGGAAAGAAAATGGAAACGGATTATTTCATTATTCAAAGAGAACAGGGAAAAATCTTAATAAAAAGAATGATTTTTCTTTGCGGTTGACGCAAATGAAAGATAAGATTATAATGTGTAACATAACAAAAACAAAGGCGTTTTGCGAGAGCAAAGCGCCTTCTTTTTTGCTTGAAACGAAACATCCGGGATTCAAAGGGAAGATTGGGGGCTCGTTTCAATGGAAAGGCAGGCGAGTGAAAAATGATGGATATGAATCTTTTTAATCACACCGACACGGTAAATGAGTTGCTTGCACGGTATGGTGTGAAGTTTGGAATCTACAAAAACAACACATTTAAAGAACAGTTATTTCCGTTTGATGCGATTCCAAGGGTAATTGAGCAGAAGGAATTTGATTATCTGGAACGGGGGCTAAAACAGCGGGTAACGGCATTAAATTTGTTTATCAAGGATATTTATTCAGATAAGAAAATTATCCGGGACAAAGTAGTGCCGGAGGAATTTGTATATGCCTCCAGCGGATATCTGTTTCAGTGTGAAGGGGTAATGCCATCAAAAGGTGTATATGCCCATATTGCCGGGATTGACCTGGTAAAAGGAAAAAATAAAGAGTGGTATGTCTTAGAGGATAATCTCCGGGTTCCATCCGGCGCATCCTATCCGATGATTGCCAGAGAATTGTGTAGAAGGAGCAGTCCGAAAACATTCCAGCAGTTTAAGATTGAGGATAACCGAAATTATGCTGATTTACTCAGAAAAACGATGGATTATGTCAATACCGGAGGTCATACGGTAATCCTTACTCCGGGAAGATATAATGCGGCGTATTTTGAGCATTCCTATCTTGCGGAGAAAACAGGAGCCCATCTGGTGACCGGAAGTGAGTTGATTGTAGAAAATGACCATCTGTATTTTGTGGATTACAGTGGCAAAAAGGAACAGGTAGGCGCGGTATACCGCAGAATCTCTGACGATTATCTGGATCCGATGAATTTTAAAGAAGAATCGGTAATCGGTATTCCTCATTTGTATGATATTTTCCGAAAGGGGAATGTGGCACTCTTAAATGCACCGGGAAATGGGGTGGCAGATGATAAAGGAATCTACTATTTTGTTCCGAAAATGGTGAAATATTATCTGGATGAAGAGCCAATTCTGCAGAATGCACCGACGTATCTTCCATTTTATGAGGATGACATGGCTTATGTGCTGGAGCATTTTGATGATCTGGTGCTGAAAGATGTGGCGGAAGCTGGCGGATATGGTGTTGTATTTGGTAATACGATGACTGCTGATGAAAAAGAAGCATTTATCAATATGCTGAAAAAAGAGCCGCGGCGTTTTATTGCCCAGGAAGTCATTGATTTCCAGGATATTGATATTATTGATGAATCACAGGTAGTTCCGAGAAAGGCAGATCTAAGAGCGTTTGTTTTGATGGCGGAAGAGCCAATGGTATGGAAGAGCGGACTGACCAGATTCAGCCGTAATCCAGATTCCTTTATCGTGAATTCATCACAGGGAGGAGGCTTTAAAGACACATGGGTATTATCTCAGTAGAAAATGCGGATCGTTTGTTCTGGCTTGGAAGATACAGTGAACGGGTATATACAACAACCCGTTTATTTGCAGACAGTTACGATCATATGATTGATCTTGATCTTGATTTAAACAGCTATGATGAATTTTGTAAACGGCTGGATATTCCGAATGTATACCAGTCAAAAGAAGATTTTTGCACCCGCTATTGTTTTGATAAAACATTGAATGATTCTATTGTCAGTAATCTGGTGCGGGCTTATGATAACGCTATTGTACTTAGGGAAGAAATTGGAAGTGAACCGTTGTCCTATATCCAGCTGGCAGTATATGAAATGAATATTGCAAAGGATTCGGAATCTCCGTTAATTGAACTTCAGAAGGTCATTGATAACATTTTGGCATTCTGGGGGATTGTGGATGACCAGATTGAAAGCGAAAACGTGCGCAATATTATAAAGATTGGTAAGCGGGTGGAACGGCTGGATATCTATGGACGGCTGGAACTTTCCAAGACAGAGATGCTTCGGGAACTGCACCGGCTGGCAGGAAGGATTGACCGGACCTGCCTGAACTATAATAAGGAACGGTTAGATACAATGGATCAGATCTTACAGCAGGATACCATTGATTACGACCGGTTAGTGAATGAAGTGGATTGTCTGTTAGAGGGGTGACAGGATGAAGCATCTGCATTTTGAGTATTACATGAAGCTGGAATTCGACCAGCCAGTACACGATCACCGTTTTACGGTAAAGTGTATTCCTCAATCGGATGAAAGACAACAGATTGTTCATCTGGATGTGGACATCTATCCAAATGGTTTTTTGACGGAAAATCAGGACTCCCATGGCAACCGCTGTATATTTGGCTTTGCACAAAAGCCTCACAGGTATTTTTCCATTAAGGTGTCCGGAAGGGCGAAGACCGCATGCGATAACCGGGAAGCATCGGGAGATTTCTATCGGAATGCGATATACCGGTATGAGACATGGTATACCAGACCGGGGCCATGTCTTCAGGAATTTGCCCATTCTTTTACGTTTTCCCAAGGAGCCACAGCCCTTGAGAAAGCCAGTACATGGATGGAGCGGCTGTATCGTACCTTTTGCTATGAGCAGGGAGCCACTACAGTGGATACGACTGCGGAACAGGCGATGGAACTTGGAAAAGGAGTATGTCAGGATTATGCACATATTCTTATTTCCCTTTGCCGTATGGATCAGATTCCTGCCCGGTATGTGGTGGGAATGCTTGTGGGGGAAGGTGCCAGTCATGCGTGGGTGGAAGTCTTTCAAGACGGTTACTGGTACGGGTTTGATCCTACGAATGGGATTCGGGTAGGAGAACAGCATGTGAAAATATCAAGTGGCAGGGATTATAATGACTGCCGGATTAATCAGGGGTTATTTGTAGGAACAAATGGACAGAAACAGTTGATTTCTGTAAAAGTTGAAGAAATGGAAAATGACGATTAAGGGTAAAAGTGGTTTTGTATGGAGGATTTATGGTTGAAACAGTCGTGAGTGTAGAACTTCCCGTTGATGAAACGCTGCAGATTCAGAAAAAGCGTCTGACGGGTTCTGATATTGGAAATCGTGAGCCGAAAAGGATTAGTATTGTAACCGGAATTCATGGGGATGAATTGGAAGGACAGTATGTCTGTTATGAGGTGCAGAGAAGAATTCAAAAGCATCCGGAGTATCTTACCGGAATCGTAGATCTGTATCCGGCATTGAACCCCTTTGGAATTGATTCTGTTACAAGGGGAATCCCGGCTTTCGATCTGGATATGAACCGGATTTTTCCCGGAAGCAAAGATGGAGATATGAATGAATACGTTGCGTCAGAGATTATCAGGGATCTGGAAGGGTCGGATCTCTGTATGGATATTCATGCCAGCAATATTTATTTGACGGAAGTACCCCAGATCCGGATTAATGAGATTACCGAGGATGTGCTTATTCCGTATGCGAAGCTTTCCAATGTGGATTTCGTATGGGTTCACGGAGCCAGTACCGTATTGGAATCAACCTTGGCATTTAGTTTAAACAGCAGAAAGGTTCCGACCCTTGTGGTGGAGATGGGGGTTGGAATGCGGATTACACAGGAGTACGGAAAACAGCTGGTAGACGGTATTTTCAGGCTGATGAAAGAACTTGGCATATGGAGCGGACCGGTGGCAAATGTACGAAAACCGGTTATTTCCAGAAATCCGGATGAGGTGATTTTTTTAAACGCACCGGAGTCCGGAATTTTTATCAAGGACAAAAATCATGGAAGCTATCTAAAGAGGGAAGAGCATATTGGATATATTGTGGATCCATTAAATGGAACCATGCTGTGCGATGTTACTGCACCGGAAAGTGGCTGGCTGTTCACCATCCGGGAATATCCGGTTCTTGACGAAGGATCCCTGATTGCGAGAATACTTAAGGTGGACAAGTCAGAGTGTGAAGGACACGAAGGAGGCAGTCATGAAACAGAATATCTTATTTGAAATTAAAGCATTATATCGTGATAATTTCAGGGTTACCGGTTTTTCCTTCGGGAAAGGAGAAAAGGCAGCCTGCATCGTGGGAACGATGAGGGGAAATGAAAACCAACAGCTGTATGCATGTTCCCAGCTTGTGAAAAAACTGACGGAATTAGAGGAAAAGGGAAAGATTGCAGAAGGAAAAGAAATACTGGTTATTCCTTGTGTGAACCCTTACTCCATGAATATCAAAAAAAGATTCTGGAGTGTGGATAATACGGATATCAACCGGATGTTTCCAGGATATTCGGAAGGAGAGACAACCCAGAGGATTGCTGCAGGGGTGTTTGAGAAGATTAAGCATTACCAGTATGGAATCCAGTTTGCATCGTTTTATATGCCTGGTGCTTTTCTTCCACAGATTCGTGTGATGAAAACCGGGTTTGAGAATGTAGATCTGGCAAAAAAGTTCGGACTGCCCTATGTAGTGCTTCAAAATCCAAGACCTTTTGATACTACAACATTAAACTATAATTGGCAGATCTGGGAGACAAATGCGTTTTCTATCTACACAACGAATACATCACGGGTGGACAAAAAAAGTGCCAGACAGGCGGTAGACGGAATTCTTACGTTTCTATCAAAACAGGGGATTATCCGGCATCATCCAAAAGAAGGGTATGTGTCAAAGGTGATTGAATCTTGTGATCTGGTATCTGTGCGTACAAAACACTCTGGTTTCTTCCAGAGTTTTGTGACTCCGGGAGAAGAGGTGGATTGTGGTAAGGTGCTGGCGCAGATCATTGATCCTTATTATGGCACGGTAAAATGCGAGATTACATCTCCGGTACACGGAACGGTTCTGTTTCTTCATGATGAGGAAATGGCATACCAGAATACAGCGGTGATTAAAATCATTCCAGAAGAGGAGGATTGACGAAATACTCATTGACAATCCGGCGGTTAGAATTTATCATATCAATTAGCAACTTAAACCTCCCACTGATGTTTATGTGCGGAGTTTGGGCAGTAATTGATTACGTTGGAAGGAGTACACGATACGATGACGTTATATGAAGATTTACAGTGGAGAGGTCTGATTCAGAATATCTCCAGTCCGGATTTGATTGATAAATTAAACAACGGAGAGTTGACATTTTATATTGGTACAGACCCGACTGCGGACAGTCTGCATCTGGGACATTATTCCTCTTTTCTGATTGCAAGAAGACTGGCAAACGCGGGGCATCATCCACTGCTGCTTGTAGGCGCAGCTACAGCCATGATTGGTGATCCAAGGGGAACAGTGGAGCGGAAATTGTCGGATAAGCAGGAAGTGTTAAGTAACTTTGAAAAGTTAAAGACCCAGCTTCAGAAGATTTTCCCTTACGAAGTAGTAAATAACTACGAGTGGGTAAAAGACATGACAATCATTGATTTTTTCCGGGATTATGGAAAATATATTAATGTAGGTTATATGCTTGGAAAAGATCTGGTTCGTCGTCAGATGGAAAACAGCGGAATCTCCTATGCGGAGTTTTCCTATATGCTGATTCAGGGGCTGGATTTCAAATATCTTCATGAGAACCGGGGAGTGGATCTGCAGGTGGCAGGTTCTGACCAGTGGGGAAATATTACAACTGGTATTGAACTGATTAAAAAAACAACCGGGGATGAAGTCTATGCACTTACGGTGCCTCTTGTTACGGATTCCCAGGGAAATAAGTTTGGTAAGAGTGAAGGAAATGCGGTATGGCTGGATGCAGACAAGACCAGTCCATATGAATTATACCAGTTCCTTTTAAACACAGAGGATTCCATGGTGATTGATTACCTGAAACGTCTTACGTTCCTTTCAAAAGAAGAGATTGAGGCGATTGAAAAGGAGCATCTGGAAGCACCGGAACGCCGGGTTGCCCAGAAGACACTGGCAAAAGAGATTATCTCTGACCTGCATGGGGAACAGGCATTTGAAGAAGCAGTGCAGATCAGCCAGCAGCTTTTTGCAGGGGATATTAAATCCATCGATCCGAAGAATCTTCTGTGCGGGTTGAAAAATGTGCCTCACTGCACCGTAACCCCTGGTAAGCTGCCGGATGTGCTGGTGGGTGGAAAAATCTGCTCCTCTAAACGTGAAGCATATGAGTTCATTAATAACGGTGCTATCTCGGTTAACGGGGATATTGTGAAAGACAAAGAATTCCTGATTGATAAGAACTCTGTCTTCGCGGATGACTTTCTGATTATCCGCCGCGGCAAGAAAAAGTACTATGTGGTAACGATTACAGATGAAACGGCTATTTAAAGCGTTTGCGGAAGGCAGAAGGTGTGGTGTGATATGTTTCCCTGAATTTTCTGGAAAAATACGCTGCATCGGAAAAGCCGGCAGACAGGGCAACCTCTGTTACCGGGAGACTGGTATCTTTTAATAATGTCACAGCGTGTTCCAGCCGGATCTGGTTGATATACTGGCTGAAATCCTGTCCGGTTGCTTCTTTAAATATACGAATAAAGTGATATTTACTGTACCCGGAGATTTTGGCGGCTTCCTCTGCCCGGATCTGCCGGGTACTGTTTTGTTCAATGAAATCCAACACTTTTTTGATGGATTCGGACCGGCGGGAGATCAGAGGCGTTTTTTGAGCGGTGGAAAGAGGAATCAGGTCATATAAAATCTCCAGCAGCAGGGCACGGGTCAGTAACTGGTATCCTCTGTTCTTTTTATGATTGCAATCAAAAATCCGGCATAATTTTTCATAAACTGCTTGATAGACCGCATCTTCTGGACATTCTTTCTTAAGAAAGGATGGCAGCAGAAGCGTATGGTTTTTTATAGGAGCCAGATAATCCATGGCAATGTCATCGGTAAGGCGGCTGTCTAAAAAGTCTGGATGAAAGACAATGGAAGTACTGGTAAAAGGCTGTTTTCCCTGTTGAAAAAAGCCGTGGACTTCCTCTTTATTTACCAGAATGATATCTCCGGTCTGGGCTGTATAGGAATGGAAATTGAGTATCAGTTCTGCATGGCCGGAAGTTACCAGATTGATTTCCAGCTCGGGATGCCAGTGAAGAGGAATGGTCCGGTAATCCGGGTGGAGTACGTTATCATAGACTGCACAGGGATAAGAAGAGAGACCGTGTTGTATGGCTTCTTTCTGGATGTTGGAATTTGTTGTGGACAATTTTTTCTCACCTTCCTAAAAACGCAATATTTTTATAATGTTTCGCATGATTATACATGAAAGCAATGAATAATCATATTATAATACTAATTATAGAAAAGGAACAGCATGAATTCATGTAAGCATGATTCGCTTGTCATACAGGTTATGGCGGAACTGTTACATATACTTTAATGGAGGACGGGATTATGGCAAATCAGAAATTGGGGTTTTCAGTAGAAAAAAATATTGTCACATGTACCTTGGGAGATAAGGTAAAACAGATCGAAATCATCCATAAGGGATTGATCCGGATCTATGAGAAAAAAAATCCGGAGGAACTGGTAAAATTGAATCTTCATAAAAGAAAGGTTTCCTTTACCGCACAGATGGAGTCTGGAAAAGTAGTGATCCGGTTTGGAGATTATGAAATCTTTGTGAATCAGAAACTTTTTGTTGAGATTAAGAAAAATGGCATGGAATACTTTGAAGAGTATTCCGGGGATGCAAAAATCTATGGACAGGAAAAGGATTTCTCTCTTTCTATGCTGGAGGGACATAAACAGGAGGACGAACTGGTTTCCTTCCATTCCCAGATTAATCTGAGATTGTTTGACAAAGAAGATAAAATCTATGGATTGGGGGACAAGGCAGCCCAGCTTAACAAGCGGGACTATGAATACATTTCCTGGAATACGGATGATCCAACCCAGCATAATGAGAGTTATAAGTCGTTATATAAGTCCATTAACTATCTGATGGTAAATCATCATAATGACCGTTACTATGGTATTTTTTATCCGTCCAGCTATAAATGTGTATTCAACCTGGGGCGTTATTCGGATGAATTTCTCTATATTGGCAGCGAAAAGGGAGAATATGACTATTTTGTGCTGCTTGGAGGGACACCGAAGGAACTATCCGGAATATATGCAGAACTGGTGGGGCATACCTTATTTACTTCCATGAAGATGCTTGGATATCATCAGTCACGATGGTCTTATAATGAGTCGGAAGTACTGGATATCCAGAAAACCTTTGAGAAAAAGAAGCTGCCACTGGATTATATCCATCTGGATATTGATTATATGGAACGTTATAAAGTGTATACAGTTGATTCGGCTAATTTTAAAGATTTGGAAAAAATGACGGATTCCTTCGAGAAAAAGGGAGTTGGCATTATTACTATTATTGACCCGGCAGTTAAAGTGGAAGAGGGTTATCCGGTGTATGATACACTGAAAAAAAATCATGGTTTTGCCACATTGGATGGAAAGGACTATGTGAACCGGGTTTGGCCGGGAGATTCCAAATATCCGAACTATTTTGACCGGAAAACGGCAGAATACATTACGGAACTGACTGGAGATTTTATCCGGCAGTATGGAGTAAAAGGAATCTGGTGTGACATGAATGAGCCTGCCTCCTTTAATGGGCCATTACCGGATGAGGTAGAGTTTCCTACAAAGAAAGCCATGCATTACCATGATGAAGTGCATAATTTGTACGGGGAATACATGACAAGAGCCATTGCAAAGGCGTTTGAAAAGGAAAACATGCGTCCTACGGTAATTACAAGGGCAGCCTTTGCCACAACTTCTCCGTTTACAACTACATGGAATGGGGACAACCAGTCTCTCTGGGCACATTTGTCTGCTTCTCTTCCACAGGTTATGACTATGAATCTTTCCAATTTTATGGTAAATGGAGTGGATATTGGAGGATTTGGAAATGAATGCACGAAGGAACTGTTAATCCGCTGGCTTGAAGCTAATATTTTCTCCCTGTTTTTAAGAAATCATTCTGCCATGAACACAAGACATCAGGAACCGTATGCCTTTGATGAGGAGACAGAGAGTATCTACCGTGAATATCTGAAGCTGCGCTATGAGATGATTCCGTATCTCTATGATCTTCTCCGCCAGGGAAGCCAGAAAGGGACGCCGGTGTTAAGACCGCTGTTTTTCCAGTATCCGGATGATCCGGAAGTGAAGGATATGAATGATGAGATGATGGTGGGAGATTCCCTCCTCTTTGCACCAATCCTGCATCAGGGGCAGCATTCCAGAGTGGTCTATTTCCCGAAGGGAACCTGGATTGATTATTTTACAGGAAAAGAGTACCGGGGTGGAAGAGATGTGCTGGTGCGGATGGAACTGTCCCAGACTGGTCTTTTTGTGAAGAAAGGGGCAATTCTGCCGCAGTTTAAGGGACTGCTTCATATTGAGAAAAAGAAGATTGATACGTTATATCTGTATGTGACCGGAAATAATGCAACATATCTTCATTATGAAGACGATGGGGAAAGCCTTGACTATCAGAAGGGTGTCTATAATGAATATGAAATCAGGAAGACAAAAGAGGAACTGACCATACGGTGCAGGCACGATGGATTTAACACAACTTATAAAAACCTGGTTGTACTGATAGATGGAAAAGAAATTAAGGTGCCGTTTCAGAAGGATATGAAGGTTTCTTTGAAGTAGAGTAATTTTGGGTTTGGAAGCGTATTTTGTTAATTGTCTGCGTTAACCAGAATATCCGTTCTATTCTTGTGCATCGGTTCGTAAATATCTCGACTTAAAACGCCGAATATTTCTTCGAGTGTGCATGGCAAAAACATCTTAAAACTGTACAGTATGGATTAAGGCGGGGCATTCCAGAAGTGTTACATTGTCATTCTGGTATGTCCCGTTTGAGACTGTCAGAATCAAAGAGGAAAGGATGAAAGAAACCGGATGATTGGGATTTTATTAAAAGAAGTAAAAGAATATAAGAAAGCCTCGATTGTCACCCCTTTTTTTATGCTGTTCGAGGTAATTATGGAAACGTTCATTCCATTTTTAATGGCATCTATTATTGATGATGGCGTGAATGCTGGGAATATGGCACATATTTATAAGGTGGGTGCTGTAATGCTGGCAGCAGCTGTGGTGGGACTTCTGGCCGGATTGGCAGGTGGACGGTATGGAGCCAAAGCTTCGGCGGGGCTAGCCAAGAATTTGAGGGAAAGCATGTTTAACCATATTCAGACCTTTTCCTTTTCAAACATTGACAAATTCAGCACGGCGGGGCTTGTTACCCGTCTGACCACAGATGTGACCAATGTCCAGTATGCTTATCAGATGGTACTGCGTATGATGATGCGTGCACCGGCCAGTATGATCTGTGCACTGTTGATGGCGTTTCACATTAATGCACGTTTGTCTGGCATTTATCTGGTTGCGGTATTGATTCTGGGAGTTCTTCTGTTTTTTATTATCCGGCATGCGACAAGATATTTCCGGATGGCGTTTCCAAAGTATGATGAATTGAATGCTTCGGTTCAGGAAAATGTGTCAGCTATCCGGGTTGTAAAAGCTTATGTACGGGAAGAGCAGGAGACCACAAAGTTTCAGAAGGCAAGTCAGAATATTTACCGTATATTTGTGAAAGCAGAAAAAAATATTGTCTATAATGCGCCTTTGATGCAGACCACCGTATATACATGCATTTTACTGATCAGTTGGATAGGAGCGAAAATGATCGTTGGTTCTGCGCTTACGACTGGGGAACTGATGAGCCTGTTAACCTACTGTATGAATATTCTGATGAACCTGATGATGCTTTCCATGGTTTTTGTCATGCTTTCCATGAGTACTGCCAGTGTGGAGCGGATTGGGGAAATACTTACAGAGACCAGCGATTTAAAGAATCCGGAAAATCCGGTTATGGAAGTAAAAGACGGAAGCATTGCTTTTCGGCATGTGAATTTTTCTTACAACAGAGAAAGTGGGAAACCAGTATTAAAAGATATTAACCTGGAGATTCATTCCGGTGAAACCATTGGAATCATTGGAGGAACGGGAAGTGCAAAAACCAGTCTTGTGAACCTTGTGAGCCGGCTTTATGATGTGACGGAAGGAGAAGTGCTGGTAGGCGGAAAAAATGTAAAAGATTATGATATGGAGGCGCTGCGTAACCAGGTTTCTGTTGTGCTTCAGAACAACGTATTATTTTCTGGAACGATATACGAGAATCTGAGGTGGGGAAATGAGAATGCCACAGAGGAAGAATGCCAGAGAGCCTGTCAGTTAGCTTGTGCAGAAGAATTTATCAACCGTTTTCCAAAAGGGTATGAAACCTATATTGAACAGGGTGGAAGTAATGTATCCGGCGGTCAGAAGCAGCGGCTGTGTATCGCCCGTGCCCTGTTAAAAAAACCAAAAATACTGATCCTTGATGACAGCACCAGTGCTGTGGATACGGCCACAGACCGGAAAATCCGCAGTGCTTTCCGGGATGAGATTCCGGATACAACGAAGCTGATTATCGCCCAGAGAATCTCCAGTGTTCAGGATGCTGACCGTATTATTGTGTTAGAAGAAGGACAGATCAACGGATTTGGAACCCCTGAAGAACTTCTTGCTTCCAATGAAATCTATCGGGAAGTATATGAATCCCAGACAAGTGGTGGTGGTGATTTTGACGAAAAAGCAGGAGAGTGATACACAATGAAACAAAAAAACAGAACAAAAAAAAGCGGAATGCTTATGCGGCTGATGAAGTATATATTCCATTATTATTCCTTTTCCTGTGTGCTGGTATTTCTGTTTATTTTCATAAGTGTAATTGCCAATGTGCAGGGAACGATGTTCATGAAAAATCTCATTGATGACTATATAACACCATATCTTTTGACAGAACACCCGGATTTTTCACCGCTGGCTCATGCGATTGGAAAAGTGGCTTGTTTCTATGGGATTGGTGTGCTTGCAACTTATGCTTATAACCGGATTATGGTCAATGTTACACAGGGGATTTTGCGGAATCTGAGAGATGAACTGTTTGCCCATATGGAGCAATTGCCAATCAAGTATTTTGACACCCATTCCCATGGAGATATTATGTCAGTATATACAAATGATATTGACACACTAAGGGAGATGATTAGTCAGAGTATTCCTCAGATTATTAGCAGCTCTTTTACAGTAATTAGCGTGTTTATCAGTATGCTGCTGTTAAATATTCCCCTTACCATCGTGACAATGGTTATGGTTGCCCTTATGTTAATCTGCACTAAGACAGCGGCGGGGAGAAGTGGGAAATATTTCTTAGAGCAGCAGAAAAATCTTGGAGCGGTGAATGGCTATATTGAAGAAATGATGAATGGACAGAAGGTTGTAAAAGTATTCTGCCATGAGGAAACCTGTCAAAAAGAATTCAAGGAAATCAATGATCGGTTGTATGAGAGCGCAGACCGGGCAAATACATTTGCCAATATCCTTGGACCAATTAATGCACAGATCGGTAATGTCAGTTATGTAGTATGTGCTATTGTAGGTGGAATTCTTGCTTTGAACCACATGGGCGGATTTACCCTGGGAGGTCTGGCGAGTTTTCTCACTTTTAACAAAAGTTTCAACATGCCGATCAATCAGGTGAGCCAGCAGTTTAACGCAATTGTTATGGCATTGGCAGGTGCAGAGCGGATATTTACTTTGTTGGATGAAAAAGTGGAAGAGGATCATGGATATGTTACCCTGGTAAATGCAAAAGAAGACAATGGAGTATTGACGGAAACCGAAGCACATACAGGGCGATGGGCATGGAAGCATGTCCACCAGGCAGATGGTTCCGTAGAATATATTGAACTGAAAGGTGATGTTGTATTTGACGGGGTGGATTTTGGTTACAATGATGACAAGATTGTACTGCATGATGTGAAACTGTATGCACAGCCGGGACAGAAAATTGCTTTCGTAGGTTCTACCGGTGCCGGAAAAACAACCATTACCAATCTGATTAACCGGTTTTATGACATCCAGGACGGAAAGATCCGTTACGATGGAATTAATATTAACAAGATTAAGAAGGGGGATCTGCGTCGTTCTCTTGGTATCGTGCTTCAGGATACCCATCTGTTTACCGGGACGGTAAGGGAAAATATCCGGTTTGGGAAACTGGACGCTACGGAAGAAGAGATTGTGGCAGCTGCCAAACTTGCAAATGCAGATGGATTTATCCAGAGACTTCCGCAAGGGTATGATACAATGCTTACCGGTGACGGTGCGGCATTGAGCCAGGGACAAAGACAGCTCCTTGCCATTGCCAGGGCAGCGATAGCGGATCCTCCGGTGCTGATTCTGGATGAGGCGACCAGTTCCATTGACACAAGAACAGAACGGATTGTTCAGGAAGGAATGGATCGTTTGATGCATGGCAGAACCACTTTTGTCATTGCCCATCGTCTGTCTACCGTGAAAAATTCCGATTGTATCATGGTACTAGAGCAGGGCAGGATTATTGAGAGGGGAACCCATCAGCAGTTAATTGAGGAGAGAGGAAAATATTATCAGCTGTATACTGGGAATT
>JAQXIP010000083.1 GCA_029007845.1 Clostridiales bacterium | reverse complement strand
AGACGGGTGTGACCGCCCCAGCGTATAATCAGGTCGATGCGGGAGATATCTTTGGAATATAGGTTTTCAGTAATGGAAGTCCGGTTGGCACTGTGGGTATTCATATGGCTCATATCCCATTCCCAACCGTAATTTACTAAAAAATTAACCTTTATGCCTCCATTGCCGAAGACAACCCGCTCTTTCGTATAAGGAAGCAGTTCTTTCGGAAAAACCGGTGATTGCCAGTTGCCGACTACCATCAGCCTTGCATTTTCCTGCTTAATCTGTTCAATTGCTTCCACGCATGCCTGGACAAAGGCTTGAACCTGCGGCAGAGGGCGTTTTGTGTTATCCGTAGTAAACCCATAATAGGTAAGTTCTTCTATTCCATATGTTTGCGCAAGACGCAGAACGGATATACCAGGAGTCAGTCCGTAGTTATAGCCGTCCTGCTTTTGAAAACCATTTTTCTGTGCCCACCTCCGGTTTCCATCCGGAATAATGGCGACGTGTTTTGGAATTTTCATAGTGAGCCTCCTTGTTTCAACTATCATTCTCAAACTTCACACATGCGAATCTGGCGGTATGCCGGGACGTGCAGGGGATGCGATGTAGTATGAAATACTTTTTGAACACGTCGGCACTTGGTTTCGCAAAGCGAAACCTTAGTACCGTTACGTGTTCAAATAGCGGAAGCGGGTATTTCATAATACATCGCATTCCCTGCACGTCCCGGCATACCGTCAGATTCGCATATGCGAAGTTTGAGTATTATTTTTAAAGCATTGCCATAATTTTCCGGATTATTCAGCAGTTCACACCTGCGAAACCAAGTGCCGATGTGTTTAGAAAGTAAGTCTTGTAAAATATTTAGGAAGCATGTTACAATTAATATCAGAAAAAGGCAGGTGAACGAAATGCGATGCGCTAACTCCAAAAAGAAATGGCTGATTCTTCTTTTTATCCTCTCCATTGTGGTGTCAGGAATGTGTTTCAATCTAAGTGAAGCAGATTCTTTTTTTGGAACGGTATCTGCATTGGATTTTGGTTCTGGCTCTGCTGCGGGTGTGGAAAGAACCGCTGCCCAACAGGATATACATATCATAAACACACCTTCCCTGCATTCATCTCATGATCTTTGCACAGGAGAATATCTGGGACTTCGTACCTTAAGAGGCTTGAACCGTCAGGAAAAAGACGGTGGGCAGAAAAGTTCGTTAAGGCTTCTGGAAGTCCTGCTTCTAATTGCAGTACTGCCACTGTTTTCTTTCTATATCCGGAACGTGGTGATGTGGATTCAGACTTTTCAGGGGGAAAGCCGGGACACCATTATCCACTATATTCATAATCAGGACGGAGAGAAAAGAATGTCTTTCGTAAACAGATAATAATTTGTTTATGAAAGGAGTTCTTTGTATGTCTATGAATATCATCATTGTAGTCATGGCGGTAATTGCATTTGGCGCCGGTGGATGGTGTCTCTGGTACGAGAGCCAGGGAACGGATTCCTCAGAAGACAAATCAGAAGAGAAAAAAACAGATCAATAAATAAGGGAAACTTCACATATAGAAACTAATGCATCCGTTTGGGAAGCCATTCTTTAAAGGCTTCCCAAGGAATGGCTTTACTGTACAGATATCCCTGTAATCCGGTACATCCAAGTTCCAGCAGTTTGTTCCGCTGTTCTTCGGTCTCTACATATTCTGCAATCACATCAAATTTCAGATTATGGCTTAAATGTGTGATGGAAGAGATAATTTCCTGATAGCGTTCATTCTGGTACTCTTTTGTCAGGCTGCCGTCTAGTTTTACCACACAAAAATAAGAAGACTTCAGGTAGGTTAAGGAGGTATGTCCCATCCCACAATCGTCAATTAACAGATGGTACCCCAATTCATTCAAACGGTCCAGAAGTCCGGTGACTTCTCCGGAAGAGGAGATGGCATCCTGTTCCGTGACTTCAATCCAGAGGTTTTTTCTCAGAACACCATATTCGTCAACGTAGAATATCTGGAGTTCCTTGTCTACAATGGCATTCTGAAGTTCATCTGCCAGCATTTTTGCAATATTACCCATATCATCTGACAGATACAGCTAGATAGGATGCTCTCCATCTTCTTCGTTTTTCCAGTATATATCCGTTCAGAAACTGATTTAAGAAATCATTTTACCACAAAATACGGAGTATTTCATTAAAAAAACATGTAACAAGTGTTCTGATGAAAAGGAAAAGTTAAAAATTATCAGGGATGAACAAGACAGATAAGGAGGCAGAGATCATGGCGTACAAGGCTGTGACACAAAATGAAAAATACAGAGAGATGACGGAAGAACCTTCTGGGGCTTGTGTTTCTGGAACCTCTGGCATTGGCTGAAGGAAATCTTATTCTTAAAAGGTCTCAATATAGATAATTAGTGAGAACCGTGTTTTCTCTATAAAGGATGTAGGGACGATACGTTTCACACCTGATGAAACATAACAGTGTATCTCCTTAGATTCTTAAAATCTATAAACACAAACTTCGCACATGCAACTCAGCGGGAATGCCTGGCTTGTAGTGGATGGGATGGATTATAAAATACTTTTTGAACACGTCGG
>JAQXIP010000082.1 GCA_029007845.1 Clostridiales bacterium | reverse complement strand
AAGATTAAAAAATGCTTGACATATTTTATCTGGTTTGTTAAAATATCTTTGTTGCGGATTTAATGAATCCGGCAGCAAATGACAAGCAGAGTATCCACTCTCACCTTTGGGCGTCCGTTTTGTGACTGCTACACTGGTTTTCTATGATGCATATTTCCGTACATGACGTATGGGTTGATAGAAACGTGGATTGCGATGCAGTTCACGTTTTTTTTCATAGAGGAGTGAGTACGCGCAGGCGTTTCACATAGTTTTTAGAATAATGGAGGTGCAGAACCATTAACGATTTAATGATCAACGAGCAGATCAGAGACCGCGAAGTACGTGTGGTTGGAGAAGATGGCGAACAGCTTGGCATTATGTCAGCAAAGGATGCCATGAAGATGGCGAGAGAATCAGAGAAGGATCTGGTTAAGATTGCTCCAGGTGCAAAACCGCCGGTGTGTAAGATTATTGATTACGGCAAATATCGTTATGAATTAGCGCGTAAGGAAAAAGAAGCTAAGAAAAAACAGAAGGTAATTGACGTAAAAGAGATCCGGTTATCACCAAATATTGATGAGAATGATCTGAACACGAAGGCAAATCAGGCACGGAAATTTCTGGAAAAAGGCAACAAAGTGAAGGTTTCACTTCGGTTCCGCGGCCGTGAGATGGCACATATCGGTATGGGAAAAGAGATTCTCAACCATTTTTATGAGAAACTGGAAGAGATCGCAGTGATCGACAAGCCTGCAAAGATGGAAGGAAGAAGCATGGTAATGTTTTTATCAGAAAAACGTTAACATAGAGGATTATTTAAAGGAGGAAAGATTCATGGCTAACGCAAAAATGAAAACAAAAAGAGCAGCGGCAAAACGCTTTAAAGTAACTGGTACTGGTAAGTTAAAAAGAAGCAAAGCTTACAAGAGACATATCTTAACAAAGAAATCTGCAAAGACAAAGAGAAACTTAAGAAAAGCAACTCTGGTTGATGATACAAATGTTAAGACAATGAAGAAAATCTTACCTTATCTGTAATCATCAGATAGGCAAAAAGGAGGTTAAAGAGAAATGGCAAGAGTAAAAGGCGCTTTAAATGCAAAGAAGAAACACAATCGTGTATTAAAACTCGCAAAAGGTTATAGAGGAGCTAGATCAAAACAGTATCGCTGTGCAAAACAGACTGTTATGAAAGCTTTAACAGAATCTTATAAGGGTAGAAAACAGAAAAAGAGACAGTTCAGACAGTTATGGATTGCACGTATCAATGCAGCTGCAAGAATGAACGGTATCTCTTACAGCCAGCTGATGCATGGTTTAAAGGTTGCAGGAATTGATATCAACCGCAAGATGTTATCTGAGATGGCAATCAGCGATCCAGAAGGATTTACTGCATTAGTGAATGCTGCAAAATCAAAATTAGCTTAATATATTGTTACAGTTCAGCCATAGCCTGTATGACAAGCGAATCATGCTTGCAGGAATTCGCCTGTCACACAGGTTATGAGCTGAACTGTTACAATATATTTGCAAAACAGTTCATTTTTCTCTTGACAATGTTAAGAGATGATGGTATACTATCAATCGTGTCAAGCCACTGAAGTGATTTGACACGATACGCGGAAGTGTCGGAACTGGCAGACGAGCAAGACTAAGGATCTTGTGGGCATTGCGCTCGTGTGGGTTCAAGTCCCATCTTCCGCACTGCGGTAAGAGGCTCAGAATGCTTGAGAAATCAAGTGTTCTGAGCCTTCTTTTTTTGAAAATTGGATGATTCGCATCTGCTGTTGTCTTATTTGACATTTTATAATTTGAAATGAACATTTTTATTTTCTGGTTATCGGATATAGGTTGTTTCGAATTGTTCCACTGGCATAGGTTTGGCATAATAGAAACCCTGTGCCGTATTACAGCCGCAATTTTGCAGGAAATCAGCCTGGTCTTTTGTTTCTACACCCTCAGCAATCATGTCGAGACCGATTGATTTGGCCATCTGGATAGTGTGTTCCACAATCTTCTGTCCGCGGTTGGAACTGATAAAATCCTGTAAGAAGCTTCGGTCAATTTTGATTACATCAAACTGGGTATCCTTTAACGTATTCAGTGAAGAATAACCGGAGCCAAAATCATCCATCAGAAGAGTAAAGCCATGTTCTTTAAGCAGTTTCATGCTCTTGGTAATGCCAGCCTCATCCACTGTCTCGGTAATCTCAATCTCCAGACAGAATTTTGGAATGTTATATCGCTCAATCAGGGAATCAAGTACCTGGATAAAATGCGTGTCTTTGAGATGTCTTCGGGACACATTGATCGAGATAGGAAGCGGGGTTATTCCGGCATCGATCCATTTGCGAATCAATTTACATGCTTCTTCCCAGATATATTGATCCATTTTTATGACAAAACCATTTTTCTCAAATACAGGTACAAAATCATTTGGCGGTACGATTCCGTGTCCCGGCATGATCCATCTTACCAGTGCTTCTGCTCCAACGATTCTTCCGTCGGATATATTGCACTTTGGCTGCAGATACATGACAAACTCGCCGTGCTCCAATGCGTGGTTCATATTATCTTCAATGAATTTGCTGGTAGAGATATTCTTCTTCAAATCGGTCTGGTAAAAAGCAACTTTCTGAAGGGCATTGCTCTTAATGCTTTGTCTTGCCATAGCAGCTGCATCTCCATATTGGCGGAGTCCACCGGTAAGGTCGCCAACATAGCATATTCCGTATACAAGACGATAAGGCAAGTTTTCGTAGCCTAATAAATGGCTGTCCAATAATTCCACGAAAGAATACAGGCTGTTCTCGTCCTCGTAAGGTGTGACCACCATAAATACATCAGCGGAAAGTCTGCTGAAGAGCTGGTATTTGTTGCAGATTACTTTTAGAGTAGAAGTGAAAAAGTTTAACAGTTCAGAGGCTTTCTTTTCGCCGTAATCCGCATGGATCATCTTGAACTTCGGCACATCAAATTGAATGATGGCAAATTTTTTCTCCGGGTGATCCTGTATTAATTTAGTTGCCTGCTCTTGAAACAGAAGCGGATTCCGGTCGGAGGTAAATGTTTCTGCAACGTGTATGAGGTGAATCTCCTCACGGTCTAGCGGATCGGTCATCACGAAAATGCGGGCAATTGTCCCCTCTTCCCGCTCAAGCCAGCAGTTAACATTCTGGTATTCGTACGTATCATTAGCGGAAAGCAGCCGTACCGCAGCCGATACCTTCTCTTCATCTTCTGCAATATTGCCTGGTTCCCCATTGATGGCGGCTTTTAGTTCTTCCAGAAAGACTTTGAAAGCAGGCAAATCGTCTTTATGCACCCAATCCGTTAATTGAAATAAGTCAATCTGCGATAAATCAGCATCCTTTAATACGCTGCTCTTCGCGGTTGCTGTCTGCCAGCCGCTTTCCCTTTCCCAGAGCATAATGAGAATATCTTCTCTGGCACGGATGTATTCAAACATCTTTTGCATGACTTCCATAAAAAACCCCCCTTCGCATTTCATGATAGAATCGCTTCATAGTAGAATAAAAATGACACAATCAAAACAACCGTATTATTATCCTGTTTATTAGATGATTTTACCATAAAACACATAAAAAAGAAACCATTTATCTTATATTTGCACAAAAACAGGTTGCGAGTGAACAGGCTGTACGATATAATGAAAAAAAGATGAATGTAGTTTTTCTTTTAGAAAAGGAGGATTTTTTATGGGGAAAATGACAAAAAATGGAAGCTATGTGATGAGTCTTGTGCTGGTACTTTGCATGGTGGTAACGCTGCTTCCAGCCCAGACGATGGCAGCACAGGCAGCGTCAACGAGCATTACATACCGTTTTGAAGGAAGCGATGCGTCAACAGCAGGATTTGCACAGGGAACGATTACACTCAAGTCAAAAAAGGGTGGAACTTATTATCTTTACTGGGCAAATAATAAATCTGCGCTAAGCGGCTATTATGAAATTACGACCATGAAAGTGAAAAAAGGTGGCAGCAAGACCTTTACGTTTGGAGAACAGACTGCGATTCCTGCAGATGCAACAAAAATCATTGCAATAAAATCAAACAGTGAGCCAAAGACGAAAACAGTGGCAAAAGCAGAGGCTGTCTACAATATTCCGGCAAAGAAACAGTTAAAAGAAAAATCAAGAGATGCTTTATACACCTTTAACTCTTATTCGGATATTCATATCGACGAGGAAAAGTGGGGAACGGTTCCGGCATACTGGTGGGAGTATTCCGAACGTCACTGGGAGCAGGCACTTCAGTATTCAGCAAGTAAAAAAGTTGATTTTATTTTATCATCCGGTGATCAGGTTACCAATGCATCTCTTAATAATCTGGATAAAGAATGGAAAGTATATCAGAATATTCTTGCTAAGTCCAGTTATGTAAACCCGGTATATGAGGCAGGCGGAAATCATGAGGTACGGCAGGATGGTGCAGTAAAAGATGAATTACGCTCCTATGTAGTAGGAACCGGACTGGACAGTTCGGCAAAAACCATTAACAGCGGAAAAACTTACTATTCCATCACAGAGCCAAAGACAGGAGATTTATTTATTTTTATGTCTCTGGAGAATGGATACCGTCCGGCAAAATACGATGAGTTTTCGGATGAACAGTTAAACTGGCTGGAGCAGCTCTTAAAAGAAAATTATAATACGGGAAAGAATATTTTCCTTGTGCAGCATGCACTCATTTCAGGATATGGGGCAGGAGACGATAAAAATACACCGTATTATGGTGGATCAATGAATGCGGAACTGCCAAGTGCAAAACGGTTTATTTCCATTATTGAAAAATATCCGGATATTGTATGGATTTCCGGTCATTCTCATGAAGATTACAGCCTTGGATATAATTATTCCAATAATAATGGATCATCCTGTAACATGATTCATAACAGTTCTGTGGGAAATCCAACCCATATCACGGAAAAAGACGGAAAAAAAGCGATTGACTATACGTTTTATGAGAACAATTCCCAGGGATATTATGTTCAGACATTCCGCAATGCAATTCTGTTTAATGGAGCAAATCTTTGTGACAAGAAGATTTATCCGGCTTATTCCTATATAATAAAAGGAAACACGGATTTGAGGGATAAGGTGACAGAGAACTTTACGATGGCAGAAGGTAGTAAAACGTCAGGAAATGTGAATTCCCTTCTGGCGAATGTGAAGAGTTATCTTGCAGTGAATTATGAATATAGTTCCTATAATCAGTATCAGAAATTAAAAAAGACCTATTATGAATACAAAGATGCAGACACAGCTAAGATGTCCCAAGATGAAAGAAATGTGGCATATAGTAAATTAAGCACATATCTGAAAGAATTAAATGACATCATCAAAGCGGTTCCGTTAGGAAAATAGGAAAAGGATGAGAGATAAAAAAAGAGCCATTCTTTCAGAAAGCGACGTCTGAAAGAAGGCTCTTTTTTCAATATATTATACGCCCCATGATAAATTGAGATTTATCTTACTCATCCATTTTATTCAAGCAGGAGGAAAAAAGCAATGGATTTTCCTGAATGGGAAGAATAGGTCCCGAATAGGAAAATGATGGAGGAAAAATCGATGTATCAGATTGGAATTCTGGATGATGAGGATCGTTATTTGAAGCAGATGGAGACGATCTTGACAAAGGTTATGCCTCTGCCAGAGAATCAGTACCGAATCGAGTGTTTTAACCGGGCAGAGAATCTGCTGCAGGCAGTAAGACAACAGCCATTTGAACTTCTATTTCTTGATATTCTTATGAATGGCATGGACGGAATGGATCTTGCAAAAGTCTTAAGACAGGAAGGGTATGCCGGCACCATCGTTTTTGTGACAAGCAGTCCGGAATATGCAATGGCGGGATATGAAGTGGAAGCTGCACAATATTTGTTAAAACCGGTGGATGAAAAAAAGATTGCGGAGATTGTGGCGAAACAGATGTCCCGGTATCAGGAACCAAAGAGCCTGACATTAACGGGAAGTGGTGGACGAATCCAGAAAATCAAGATTGATGAGATCCGATATCTGGAAGTATACCATCGCACGCTGATTTTTTACTGCAATGAGGAAAAAATAGAGTGGACAGGAACACTCGATGGGATAGAAGAGTCCCTGCCGGATTATTTTTACCGCTGTCACCGCAGCTATCTTGTCAACATGAATTATGTGACAGGAATTGTCCGTTATGAGTATATGCTTACCACTGGAGAACGGGTTCCAGTAGCAAAAAACAAATATAATGAAGCAAAGGAGAAACTAATCCGGAGCCTTTCCTGATTCGGATTCGAGGCTAAAGACTGCAGAGACGGTGAAAAAACCGTCTCTTTCTTCGGTTAAAAGTGCTCCGTGGTACTTCTCAGCAATTTGCTGCATTGTATAGATACCGTAACCGTGATGTCCTGACTTCCGGGAAAGCAGTGTGCCGTCCGGTCCCCGGCGGATTTTTTCGTGAAAGGGGTTGGTACAGCGGATTTTTAACATATTGTTGGCAATCCGCATCTCAAGAGAAATGGTGCGCTGTTTTGGGGATGGAAACTGTAGGCAGGCTTCTGTGGCATTATCCATCATATTCATCAGAAAATTACACAGATCCGTGTCCTGAATCGGAAGTGTTTTTGGAATATGAATATCGTGCGTAATCGTAATCTGCTGTTTCTGTGCAGAGGCAAATTTTTGCTGAAGCAGGTTATTGACAAACAAATTCTCAGACAGATAGAGTGGAGCGATGGCTTCTTCTTCTGATATCAGAATATCCAGATAGTTTTTCAGCCGTTTCGTATTGCCCGCCTCTAAAAGCATCTGCATGGCGGTCAGATGGTGTTTCAGGTTATGCCGGATCTGGCGTACTTCTGTTATAGAATCTTTTAATAAAATTACCTGCTCTTTGGCCAGGGCTTCTTTCATTTCCAGCGTCTGTATCCGGGTACGGCGGTTAAAATAAGAAGTGACGGCAGAAATCAGTCCGATGGTCAGAAAGCAGATCAGGAAATATTCAAATACCATTAACTGGAACTCATCCGCGAGTCTGGATATCGAACTGTTTCTGATATGGTCAGTCAAAAGGGTTAGAATGGATGCATCAAGCTTTATATAGGAAAGGGTAAAACCAATAATGAAAAAAATCAAAAAAAATGCAGAATAGCGCAGTACTTTTAAGAAAAAGAGGTTGCCATCATGTTCTTCCAGGTGTGTAAAAAGAAGGAAAAAAAGAAAGATTGCGATGTAAATGGAAAATTTCGTTATGGCAAGGTGATTTTGCAGGGAAGGAAGAGGATCTTTGAAAAATGGAACTAAATAAACAATGAAAAGCCCCAGATTCAGAAAAAGAATTCCAATTAAAAATACTTTCCAGTACTTTTTCATTTGTCTCGCAGCATAAATCAGCAGAAGAAACATCAGCACACTACCGTGGTAGCTGGCGAAAAGCCACGGATATGATTCCTGTAAAACAGCTCCCTGTGGAATGTTCAGATACTGGTAAAACATATTATAGCAAAAACAGAATGCAATTCCCAGATAGATCCAGCCGGATTCTTCTACAAAAAACGTTATAAAAATAAAAAGACAGACTGCAATCAGCGTAAGAAACATCATCAGGAATTCTAAAAAAAGGTGGATCATCAGAATGGCTGTTGCATAACCGGAAGTGTGGATCGTAGAACCGGTTGGGGAAAGGGTGCAAAAAAGGAGAATCAGGGTAATCGATAGGGCGATAAAGCTTCCAAGAAGAGCCAGAATATCCGATATGCTCCTTCTGACCCGTTCCGGTGATACGAATCCGTTATTCACGCCTTAGCCTCCTTTGCCAATCTTTTTTTTAGAATATCAGAAATGGCGGATACTTTCAAGCATGACTGCGGTTTTGTTGACAAATGCGAGTTTTCGTGGCATAGTAGATAACGTGTAATATAAGGTGGTTTCACGAAATACATACCAGCGAGGAGAGCACTCATGGAAGAGCTAATTCAAAGAATTGAACAGTTAAAAGAAGAAAAGGACGCCGTTATTCTTGCTCATTTTTATGTAAATGACGAGATACAGGCGGTGGCAGATTATATTGGAGATTCGTTTTATTTAAGTAAGGTTGCAACAACCATTCCCCAGAAGGTGATATGCTTTGCAGGTGTTTCCTTTATGGGTGAGAGCGCAAAGATCCTGAATCCGGAGAAGACGGTGCTGCTGCCGGATGCTACGGCAGATTGTGCCATGGCGCATATGGTGGATGTAGAACGGATCCAGAAAATGCGGGAGCAGTATGACGATCTTTGTGTGGTATGTTATATTAACTCAACTGCCCAGATTAAAGAATACGCAGATGTATGTGTGACTAGTGCAAATGCACTGGATATTGTGGAGAAATTGCCAAACCGGTATATTTATTTTATACCGGATGAGAATCTGGGACGCTATGTAGCTTCGAAAGTAAAGGACAAAGTATTTCTGTTTAATGATGGATATTGTCCGATTCATAAAGAGATTACAAAAGAACGGGTACAGAAGGCAATAGAGGTACATCCGGAAGCAAAAGTACTGGTACATCCGGAATGTACCATGGATGTACTGGAACTGGCTGATTATATAGGAAGCACTTCAGGGATTATCCGTTATGCAACGGAAAGTAAGGAAAAGGAGTTTATCATTGCGACGGAAAAAGGTATCTTCTATGAGTTGTGCCGGAAAAATCCAGACAAACAGTTTTATCCGGTATATGACGGACAGTGCTGTGAAGATATGAAAAAGATCACACTGGAAAAAATTGTTACATGCTTAGAACAGATGGCACCAGTGGTGGAAGTCTCCGATACCCAGAGAACAAGGGCAAATGTTCCACTGAACCGGATGCTAGAATTAGGAAAGTAGGCGCACATCATGAAGAAAAAATCGTATGACGCAATCATCGTAGGAACGGGTGTGGCAGGTCTGTATGCAGCCTTACAGCTTCCGAAGCAGGTTCAGGTATTAATCATTACGAAAGACGAGATTGAAAATTGTGATTCTTATCTGGCACAGGGAGGAATCTGTGTCCAGTTAAGCGATGAAGATTTCGAGCCATATTTTGAGGATACGATGCGTGCCGGACGGTATGAAAACCGGGAAGAGTCCGTTCGGATTATGATTGAATCCTCCAGGGGGATTATTCAGAATCTGATGGATTATGGGGTTGATTTTGACCGGAATCCGGATGGAACGCTTTCTTACACAAGGGAAGGCGCCCATAGTGCATACCGGATTCTCCACCATCAGGATGTAACCGGCAAGGCCATTATGACCACCCTTATTGACCAGGTGAAAAAGTGTGAGAATATCCAGATTGAGACATTCACCACGATGGTAGATCTGTTAATGGATGAAGAAGGGTGTCATGGCATAGCAGCCCGCAGGCAGGATGGTCAGATGTTCCTGTATTATAGTAAAGCGGTAGTACTTGCCACTGGGGGGCTGGGTGGCTTATTTATCAACTCTACGAATTTCCCTCATATTACCGGCGACAGCTTTGCCATTGCAAAAAAGCATGGCATTTTACTGGAGAATATTCCGTATATCCAGATTCATCCTACGGTGCTTTATTCAAAGAAAAAAGGCAGAAGATTCTTAATCTCAGAATCGGTAAGGGGAGAGGGAGCCTGTCTTTTGAATGAAAAGGGAGAACGGTTTGTAGATGAACTGCTTCCAAGGGATGTGGTAACGGATGCCATCCGCAGCGAGATGGAGAAATCTGGGACGGATCATGTGTATATTGATATGACTAAGATACCGAAAGAAGAGATTCTGAGTCATTTTCCGAACATCTATGAGCGCTGCATGGAAGAAGGGTATGATGTGACAAAGGAAAAAGCCCCTGTAGTACCGGCGCAGCATTACCTCATGGGCGGAATTCATACCGGAACTTCCGGGGAAACCTCCGTCCCACACTTGTATGCAGTGGGGGAGACGGCATGTAATGGTGTCCATGGAGCCAATCGTCTGGCCAGTAATTCGCTGCTTGAGAGCCTTGTGTTTGCCAGCCGGGCAGACAAGCGGATTGTGCAGGACGATCTGAAAAAAGACATCTGTGAGATCCCGGTGGACGAAGCGTTTTATGCATCTCTCCAGGCAGAGGAAGAGATGGAGAAATTAGAAAAAGAATACCGGATTCTGGTGCTTTCCGAGATTCGAAGCCAAAGCCCGGAATTCTATGATAAATGGTGCAAGCACCGAGTGAAGGAGGAATTGGAACCATGATGAACCAGGTCACCATGAAGCTGAATACGGATGAATACATTTTGCATGCGCTGAAAGAGGACATTACAAGCGAAGATGTATCAACCAATGCAGTAATGCGGGAAGACCGGCTTGGAGAGGCAGATCTGCTAGCCAAAGAAGACGGGATTATGTGCGGGCTTACGGTATTTGCCAGAGTCTTTACCCTGCTGGATGAAAATGCTGTATTTGAGACAGAATATAAAGATGGCGATTATGTGACGAAAGGAACCCGGATTGGTGTGATACGGGGAGATATTAAGGCACTGCTTTCCGGAGAGCGCACAGCGCTTAATTATCTGCAGCGGATGAGTGGAATTGCAACCTATACGAATTCTTATGCAAAAGAACTGGAAGGGTGTCATACAAAACTGCTGGATACAAGAAAAACTACACCGAATATGCGCCCATTTGAGAAATATGCTGTTACGGTAGGTGGAGGATGCAATCACCGCTATAACCTTTCCGATGGAGTACTGTTAAAAGACAACCATATCGGTGCAGCCGGCAGTGTGACAAAAGCGGTAAAAATGGCAAGAGAGTATGCGCCTTTCGTCCGGAAGATTGAAGTGGAAGTTGAGACGTTAGAACAGGTAAAAGAGGCTGTTGAAGCAGGCGCAGATATTATTATGCTTGACAATATGGATAATGAGACAATGAAAAAAGCCGTTGCCCTGATTGGCGGAAAAGCAGAAACCGAGTGTTCCGGAAATGTGACAAAGGAACGTTTAAAAGAGATTGCAGAGATTGGCGTGGATTATGTGTCCAGCGGTGCACTGACTCATTCGGCACCGATTCTTGATATTTCTTTGAAGAATCTGAAACCGGTATAAGGAATCAATAAGGAGGAACGAATTATGTTAGATATGAAATTTGTAAGGGAAAATCCGGATCTTGTAAAACAGAATATAAAAAACAAATTCCAGGATAAAAAATTACCGTTAGTGGATGAGGTAATTGAATTAGATGCAAAAAGCCGCAGTGCAAAACAGGAAGCAGATGAGCTGCGGGCCAAGAGAAACCAGTTGTCCAAACAGATTGGTGCATTGATGGGACAGGGAAAAAAGGAAGAGGCAGAAGCGATCAAGAAAGAGGTAAACAGTTTTTCGGAGCATCTTGCCGAACTTGAGGAAACAGAAAAAGAATTACAGGAAAAAATAACAAAGATTATGATGGTAATTCCAAATATTATCGATCCAAGTGTTCCAATTGGAAAAGATGATAGTGAGAATGTGGAGATTGAGAGATTTGGAGAGCCGGTTGTGCCGGATTTTGAAGTGCCATATCATACCGAGATTATGGAACGGTTTCATGGAATTGACTTAGATGCGGCCGGAAAGGTTGCCGGAAACGGATTCTATTATCTGATGGGAGATATTGCCCGTCTTCATTCGGCAGTCATCTCTTATGCAAGAGACTTTATGATTGACCGGGGATTTACCTATTGCGTCCCGCCTTTTATGATCCGCAGCAATGTGGTAACAGGCGTGATGAGCTTTGATGAGATGGATGCCATGATGTATAAGATTGAAGGAGAAGACTTGTACCTGATTGGAACTAGTGAGCATTCCATGATTGGTAAATTCATTGATACGATTATTCCGGAGGAACAGCTTCCAAAGACATTGACCAGTTATTCTCCATGTTTTCGAAAAGAAAAAGGAGCTCATGGCATTGAGGAACGGGGAGTATACCGGATTCACCAGTTTGAGAAACAGGAAATGATTGTCGTATGCAAGCCGGAAGACTCGAAAATGTGGTTCGATAAATTGTGGAAAAATACAGTCGATTTATTCCGTTCTCTGGATATCCCGGTCCGTACGTTAGAGTGCTGTTCCGGTGATCTTGCAGACTTAAAAGTAAAATCCATTGATGTGGAAGCATGGTCTCCAAGACAGAAAAAATATTTTGAAGTGGGCAGCTGTTCGAATCTTGGGGATGCCCAGGCACGTCGTCTGAAAATCCGCGTGAATGGGGAAAATGGAAAGTATTTTGCCCATACATTAAATAATACGGTGGTAGCACCGCCTCGGATGCTGATCGCATTTTTGGAGAATAACCTGAATGCTGACGGTACGGTGAATATTCCGGAGGCACTGCGTCCATATATGGGTGGAAAGACAAAGATTGAATAAGCAAATGGGAAAGAAAACAATATATGGCACTGTCCGGCAGTATACCTGGACGGTGCTTTTCCCTATATTGACAGGAGTGGTAATTGTATGATGATTTCAACAAAGGGAAGATATGCATTACGCCTTATGCTTGACATTGCCCTGCATAGCTCCGGGGAACCGGTCCGGATTCGTGAAATTGCAAGCAGACAGATGATATCGGATAAGTATCTGGAACAGATTGTCTCCGTGTTAAATAAAGCTGGTTTTTTAAAAAGCATAAGAGGTCCTCAGGGCGGGTATAAATTAACGAGGGATCCGGGAGAATATACAGTAGGCATGATTCTGCGCCTGACAGAGGGAAGTCTGGCTCCTGTAGCCTGTCTGGAGGATGAAGTGAATCAGTGTGAGCGCCAGGACGACTGCGTCACGCTGATTTTGTGGAAAAAGCTGGATGACGCGATAAAAGGCGTGGTGGATCATGTGACACTGGCAGACCTGATGGAATGGCAACTGGGAAAATCAGGAAGTTATTCGATCTAGGAAGGAGGATGGTCATGGAACTTAAGAACTGCGGACTGGTACTAGAAGGAGGCTCTGTCCGGGGCGTATTCACAGCCGGGGTGCTGGATTATCTGATGGAGCAGGATTTTTATTCCCGCTATGTCGTCGGTGTATCAGCCGGAGCTTGCAATGCCGCAGGTTATGTATCCAGACAAATCCGGCGCACAAGGGACTGCTTTATCCCGGCATCTAAGGAATGGCAGTACCTGCATCTGCGTAATATTCTGCGTCATAAGCCGGTCTATGATATGGATTTCACATTTGACCAGATGCAAAAAGAACTGTATCCCTTTGATTTTGAGACATACAGCAAGAATCAGATGGAGTGTGAGCTGGTTGTTACAAATGTCAGCACCGGTCAGGCAGAATACCTGGATGACCGGAAAGATTCTGACCGATTGCTTCGAATCTGCAGGGCATCCAGCAGTCTTGCTTTGTTTGCGAATATGGTTGAACTGGACGGCCAGCTTTATATGGATGGAGGATATTCCGACTCAATTCCATATGAACGGGCGCAAAAGAAGGGATGTAAAAAACTGGTTGTGGTACTTACAAAGCACCGGGGATATGTAAAAAAACCGGTGAGCCGGGCAAAAAAGGCTCTGTATCGGAAAGAGTATGGGAAATATGATAAATTCTATGAAGCCATTATAAACCGGGTAGATGCCTATAACAAGTCTCTGCGCAAACTGGAGAAGATGGAAGATGCGGGTGAGGTTTTTGTGCTCCGCCCCCAGATTCCACTGATTTCAAAAGTGGAGCAGAACCGGGAAAAGCTGGAGGCATTTTACCAGCATGGGTATGAGCAGATGAAGGAGCAGTTTGAAAAGCTGCAGGCATATCTGGAGAGGTGAGAGGTTCCACATGCCGTACCCCACCTGTCATCAGCGTGAATTGGCGCATGCACCTACACAGGATCGCACATACCATACAGCATGAAATACCCGCTTGCGCTCAATTGAACACGTAGCGGTACTAAGGTTTTGCGGGAAGCATGCAAAACCAAGTGCCGACGTGTTCAAAAGGATATTTCATGCTGTATGGTAGGCGCGATCCTGTGTAGAAGCATGCGCCAATCCATGCGGATGAGAGGTGGGGTACGGCATGTGGGAAGCAGTACAGAGCCGGGTAGGTTCCCACCCTCTGGAATGTGAAATTTCTGTGACAATGATTGACAGCACGGGAAAAAGCCTTATAATCTCTGAATATAGATTAGGAATGGAGGCTTATAGTCCAATGAAAGAGAAAATGATGCGTTTTATGCAGGGGCGGTATGGTGTGGATTCTTTTAACCGTTTTCTGATGTGGGCAATGATTGTTAGTGCGGTTCTTAGTGTGGTGACAAGAATCGGTCTGTTTTACTGGATTTCCATTGCTGTGTTAATCTATGCATATTACCGGATGTTATCCAGAGACTATGCAAAGCGTTCTGCGGAAAACCAGAAATATATGCAGACCACATATCGTCTGAAAACTTCTTTTAACCGGATAAAAAGCCAGCTGAAGGACAAGAAGACCCATCGGATCTTTAAATGTCCGCAGTGCAGACAGAAAATCCGTGTGCCAAAGGGACATGGGAAAATTGCGATCCGGTGTCCGAAATGTTCCACGGAGTTCATAAAAAAAGTGTAACCGTTCAAAGGGTGGGATCAGGATGTTTGGATATGTAGTTGTCAATGAACCGGAATTAAAGATCCGGGAGTATCAGGAATACCGTGCATATTATTGTGGACTTTGCCGGGAATTAAAAGATCGGTTTGGTGTCTTTGGGCAGATGACGGTCAGTTTTGATATGACATTTCTGATTATGCTTCTTACCGGGCTGTATGAGCCGGAAGAAGTGAAAGGAACGATCAGATGTATCGCACATCCTGTGCAAAAGCATCCGGTGATCCGTAACCGGTATACCGGATATGCAGCAGATATGAATGTGCTTTTGATGTATTATAAGTGCCAGGATGACTGGGCAGATGAACATAAGCCTGCCAAACGGGTCGCCCAGCTTAGTCTCGAGCATGCCAAAAAGGAGATTGCGGCCAGGTATCCACGGAAAGTGAAGGTTATTAAAAAACAATTAAAGGAGATCCGGGACTGTGAACAGCGGCAGGAAAAAAATATCGATGTACCGGCAGGTGCGTTTGGCAGGATTCTTGCGGAGCTGTTTGCATTTCAAAAAGATGAATGGGAAAATGACCTTAGGACAATGGGATTCTATCTTGGAAAATTCATTTATCTTCTGGATGCGTGGGACGATCTGGAAGAAGATGAAGCATCCCATTCCTATAATCCATTTTTGCTGCAGGATAATCCGGGAGACAGGGAAGAGATGTGCCACCAGATTCTTGTGTCTATGATGGCAGAATGTTCCAGGGCATTTGAACGTCTGCCGGTTATTAAAGAGGCACCAATCCTTCGGAATATTTTGTATTCCGGTGTCTGGAGCCGCTATAAGAGCAGAAAAGGAAGGAGACATGATGACGGATCCATATCAGGTATTAGGCGTCAGCCGGAATGCATCAGAAGATGAAATCAAAAAAGCATATCGAAAATTAAGCCGGATTTATCATCCAGATGCGAATGTAAATAATCCAAACAAAGATGCGGCAGAGGAGAAGTTTAAAGAGATCCAGCAGGCATACCAGCAGATTATGAAGGAAAAAGAGCAGGGAAGCAGTTACTCTTATGGAAATGCTTATGGGAGTTCTTATGGAAGTTCTTATAGTGGCTCTTATGGCAGCTCCCGGTCTTCCCAGTCCGAGGATCCGCTTTTTACAGCTGCACAGAATTTCATTCAAAGCAGCAGTTACAAGGAAGCACTTGTTGTACTGGATATGCTTTCCCAAAAAGGAATCCAGAATGCAAAATGGTATTATTTAAGTGCGATGGCGCATGCCGGACTTCGAGAAAATGCCATGGCATTACAGCACGCCCAAAAAGCAGCGGCTATGGAACCGGGAAATCTTTCGTACCAGATGCTTGCCCAGAGGCTTAGTTCCGGAAACGGATGGTATCAACAAAGACAAAGTTCCTATGACTATGATACGTATTATTCGGGAGATACATGTATGAAACTGTGTCTTGCCCAGTTCCTGTGTAATCTTTTTTGTAATGCAAGACTTTGCTGATCTGATTTCCGGATTGAGGAAATATAGTAACTGCTCAGAGGGTACAATCCCCAGGTATTATGGGATGTGAATTGGTTGGGAGGAGAAAAATGAACACAAAGAAGGGTACGGCATTGGTAACCGGAGCATCCCGTGGAATCGGTCGGGCGATTGCCATGATGCTGGCTGACCAGGGTTATGATCTTGTAATCAGCTCCAGAAGAAGTGCGGAAGATCTGGAGAAAGTGAAAAAAAATATGATAGAGAAAGGCGTTCGCTGCCTTTCTTTTTTGGGTGATATGGGGAATGCCCAGGACGTAAAAAGGATGGTATCCAGCATAAAAACAGAAGGCTTCTCCATGCCTTCTGTTGTAGTGAATAATGCCGGAATCTCCTACATGGGGCTTCTGACGGATATGACGGATGAGCAGTGGAGGGAAATCGTAGATACCAATCTTTCTTCGGTATTTTATGTATGCCGGGAATGTATTCCATACATGGTTCATCAAAAAGAAGGACACATTATCAATATTTCTTCTGTATGGGGCTGCGTGGGGGCATCCTGTGAAGCTGCCTATTCGTCCACAAAGGCTGGTGTCAACGGTCTTACGATGGCATTGGCAAAGGAGCTGGCTCCAAGCCATATATCGGTGAATGCCATTGCATGTGGAGCAGTGGATACGGACATGAATGCCTGCTTCTCAGAAGAGGAACGGAAAGCGTTGACAGATGAGATTCCGGCTGGACGGATGGCAAAACCACAGGAGGTTGCAGAAGCCTTGTTAAGTATTCTTCATGCAGGGGAATACCTTACCGGACAGGTGATCCGGCTCGATGGCGGCTGGATATAGTTTTTGTGGCACCTTTTTTCGTGACAGGATAGGGTATGTCATGTTATGATAGAAAAAAAGGAAAGTGGGGATAGAAGAATGGAAGCACTTGATTATCAGGCGTTATATAACTCAGATAGATTTCGGCGGGATTATGATTACGATGGGGGTGATCTTGGAGCCATCATTCAGGATGGAAAGACCTATTTTCGAATCTGGTCTCCTGTGGCTGATGCGGTAGAGTTATTTTTATACCGTCATGGGGATTATGCTGGAAATACAGAAGTTACAGAAGAGAAAGAAAAGGGGCTTTTAAATGATATAGGACAGTTTTCTTTATCCAATCAGATTGATGAACTGGAACAGCAGGATGGACTTATCCGTTCGGTCGCCATGAAAAAAGAAGAAAAAGGTGTCTGGACAGCTGTACTGGACGAAGAAGCAGATGGAATCTATTATAATTTTAAGGTGACAATCGATGGAAAAGAAGTGAGAACGGCAGATCCTTATGCCAGGGCAGCCGGGGTAAATGGAGTCCGGAGCATGGTATTAGATCACAAGAAGGCATCTCCGGAAGGATGGGATCAGGATTGCTGCAAAGAAGAAGCTCCGTGTCCGGTAATCTATGAATTGCATGTCCGGGATTTTTCTTATCAGGAAGAAAGTGGTGTGAAAAAGGAATATCGTGGAACGTATCTGGCATTTACCCAGGAGGGAACGACATTGTCCAATGACAACGTTCATCCGACCGGAGTGGATTATCTGAAGAAGCTTGGAGTCACCCATGTTCATCTTCTGCCATCGTTTGATTTTGCCAGCATAGATGAAGGAAGCAGCCGGGAACAGTTTAACTGGGGCTATGATCCGGTGAATTATAATGTGCCGGAAGGCTCTTACAGCACCAATGCCCATGATGGGCATGTGCGGGTTCTGGAATTCAAGCAGATGGTAATGGCGCTTCATAAAGCTGGCATCCGTGTGGTAATGGATGTGGTATACAACCATACCCATGAGACGGATTCCTGGCTGAATCGTACCGTACCATACTATTACTACCGCCTGGATGAACAAGGTGAATACTCCAATGGATCTTCCTGTGGAAATGAAACCGCCAGTGAACGTCCAATGATGGCCCGGTATATGGTGGATTCGGTAGTGTACTGGGCAAAGGAATATCATATTGATGGATTCCGTTTTGATTTAATGGGAATCCATGACACAGATACGATGAATCAGATTCGGAAAGCATTGAACGAGCTCCCACAGGGAGAACAGATTCTTATGTACGGGGAACCATGGTTTGGAGGTTCTTTAGCTATGCCAGAGCAGAAAATTCCAGCTATTAAAAGAAATGTGGAATATCTGGATAACGGGATTGCCATCTTCTGTGACAATACAAGGGATGCCATAAAGGGAGATGTCTTTATTGCCGAAAAACCGGGATATGTAAATGGAGCCGATGGAATGGAAGAAAAGATTGCCTCATCCATTGCCGGATGGTGTGGAAACTGGCAGTGTAAGGAGGAAGGTGAGGAATTCGCTCCCCATTCTACCAGCCAGATTATCAGTTATGTTTCAGCACATGATAATTTTACATTATGGGATAAATTAAAGATTACTATGTGCCCGAAGGAAGCCGGATGGGGCAGGAATGAAACACTTATCAAGGCAAATAAATTATCCGCAGCCATCCTTATGATGTGTCAGGGAAAGATCTTTTTCCAGGCGGGAGAAGAATTTGGAAGGACAAAGGAAGGTGATGAGAATTCTTATGCTTCTCCTTCCAGTCTGAATGCGCTGGACTGGAAGCGAAGCGTGGAATTTGCCGATCTCGTATCCTATTATTCCGGACTGATTGCAATCCGCAAAAAGATGCCTCTTTTATATGATGGGAAGACCAAGACTCCCAAGCAGCTTTCGTTTCTTCCGTCCCTTCCAGAAAAGGTGGTGGCATTCTCTCTAAAGGATGAGGATAAGCAGGGAATCTTTGCGGCATATAATGCGTCATCGGAAGAAGTCACGATCACACTTCCGGAAGGAATGGAAGGATACGTTGTGCTGGCAGACAAAGATGCGGTATATGAAGAAGGTAAGGCTGTCGTGTCAGAGAAACTGACTGTTCCGGCTATGAGCGCATGTATCTTAGGAAAGAACATCTGTTAAGGGGGAACAGGCATGATAAATCAGCTGATTCCGTATCTATGGTATTTTTTCATCTACGGGTTCTTTGGATGGTGTACGGAAGTGGTTTATATGGCAAGCTGTCACGGGAAGTTTGTAAACCGGGGCTTTTTAAATGGTCCTTCCTGCCCAATCTATGGTTTTGGAATGGTGCTTGTCGTATGGTGCCTGACACCCTTGAAAGAAAATGTTGTTGTGTTGTTTCTTGGATCGGTGTTTCTTACGACACTGATTGAACTGGTGACCGGGTTTTGTCTGGAGAAATTCTTTCACAATCAGTGGTGGGATTACTCCAATCTTCCATTTAATTTCCATGGTTACATCTGTCTGAAATTTTCCCTCCTTTGGGGAATTGCCTGTACGATGGTGATGGATATTGTGCATCCGGCACTGGAAAAATTAGTCCGTATTCTTTGCAGTACACCGGGCTATGTTCTGCTTGTGGCATGTTGTCTGGTCATGCTGGCAGATACGATCGAAACAATATCAGACATTTTGAAGTTTAACAAACGGCTGGAGAAGATTGATGAAGTGGCACAGCGCCTGCAAAAGCTTTCCGAAGAGATTGGAAGCAATTTGTCGGAGGGTACCATTACAGCCATGGAAAAGGGCGAAGAGTGGAAAGAAAATATGGAGAGTAAAAAGCAGCAAAAGGAGAAAGAACGCCAGGAAGCAAAAGAACAACTGGAAAAACTCCTGTCTCAGAAAATGCATGCAAACCGTATGCTCCATGCCTTTCCAGACATGAAGAACCGTGTCCACACAGAAGCATTAAGAAGGTTAAAAGAACATGCCAGGCATGCAAAACAAGGCAAAATGAATTGAAATATGAGAAAGTAGTTAGGTGATTAGTTTGAAGTATGAAAAAATGGGCGATCGTGCCATTCGTATTGTTTTTGAAAAAGAAGATCTGGAGGAAAATGGTCTGAGTCTGGAAGACCTGCTTTCCGGAGTGGATGAGACGAGAGAATATCTCAATCATCTGATCCAGGAAACGGCAAGGGAACTAGATGTAGATTTTACCGGCGGCGAACTGTGTGTCCAGATGATTCCCCTGCCAAAAGAGCGGATTGCCATGATGGTATCGGATGTATCCGGGAGAGATGTCAAACAGACGATGCAGGAATTTATCGCGCAGATGCGGGAGCAGCTTCCGAAAGCACTTTCGAAAAAAGAGGAAGAAGGAACCAGGGAAACCGTAGAGGATGATATGGAATTGATCCGGTTTCCGTTACTGGAGGATGCGATTAACTATTGCAGTCAGGTTTTGGGACAATACCATAACCGCAGTGCATTTTACCGATATAAAGACCAATACTATCTTTTCCTGGAGCAGGTGGATATGGATAAGAAGGTATATGACCGTATGATCTGTCTTGCCAGTGAGTATGGACAGGTTATTCCCGGAAACCGTGCATTTTTTGCTTCTCTGGAAGAACATGGGCAGACGCTGGTTTCCTGCCAGGCAGTTGAATCCCTTGGTTCGATTGCATGATGCCAGGGTCAAAAGGTCATACGTTTCATGCTTGCATGAAAAAGTATGACATTGTGACCCGTAAAACATGAGAAAGTAGCCCGAATAGGGCGGATTTCGAATGTTTTAGAATTGCGAGAGCACGAAGTGCGTAGCAATTCGCAGGCATCATGAGGTCAAAAGGTCATACGTTTCATGCTTGCATGAAAAAGATACCCCCATTTAAAAATGAGTTGACATATTTTTAAATGGGGGTATAATTTTTATTACACGTCAAATAATTAACTTGGTTAAATTTCAACTTAGTTAATGATTAATCAGGTTACATTTATTTGACAGCCGGAAGCTGGAACGGTATTCCGGCAGATGGCAGAAAGGAGTGGGAAACGTGGATGACAGGAGTCTCGTATCGGAGATGATATCGACGATGCATAAGTTTCACCGGCTGAATCGAAAAGTATTTGCGGTGGAAGAATTATCGTCAGCGGAATTCTGTATGCTCAGGTCGATTGCAGCAGCATTTCGAAGAAAGCAGGAGGAAGGCATAGAAGAGCAAGGCGTTTCTTCTGGCGAATTGATCCGGGAGAGAGAGATGTCTGCTGCAGCAGCATCGAAGTTTTTGCGGAATCTGGAGCAGAAAGGGTATATCATCCGGGAAAATTCGAATACAGACCGAAGAGTGAGCTATATCCGGCTGACTGCCAAAGGAGACCGCCTGTTGAAAGCGGATATGAAAAAACATGACCGGATAATGAAGCGGGTTATGGAGCAGATGGGAGAAGAACGGATGGGACAGTTTGTAGAGAATCTGTCTCTGCTGTACGAATACATTAAGCAGGAACTGGAGGAAGAAGAAAAAGATGTTTAAGATTATATCGTTTGCAAAAAAACAGTGGTACATCATGATATTGATACTTGCACTGCTGTTTGTTCAGGCTAATTGTGAACTGGCTCTGCCGGAATATACGTCCAATATTGTGGATGTTGGAATCCAGTATGGAGGAATTGACCGTCCGGTACCGGAAGAGATCCGGGAAACGTCCTTGAAAGCGATTCTTATGTTTGCAGATGAAAAAGAGGCAGAGCTAATTGAGAATGCTTATGTTTTAAAAAAGGATTCCCTGTATACTCTGGACGAATCACGTCTTGGGAATACGAAAAAAGAGAGAAAGCAGGGGATGGAGGACTTATCCACAGCTATGTCTGGCATTGAAAGTGAGTTATTCCTGTTAGACCAGATGTCCGATCTAAAACCGGGTGAGAATTCCAAGGAAGAAGCAGTTTCAGGCTCGGATGAGAAGAGCGGGATGTCACTTGACAAAGAGTCCGAGGAAACGTTTTTAAATGACATGAAAGTTTTGTACCAGAATGCCATGATGAGTGGTATGACGGAAGAAGAACTGGATAAGGCAGGACTCTTAGATCTGATTCTGCTCCTTCCGGACGAGCAGAGAGAAACCGTCGTATCAGACATTCAGAACATCCTTAGTGACGTTATGAGTGAATACAAGGATCTGGCGGGAGATGCCCTGGCAGTCAGGTATGTGCAAAGAGAGTATGAAGCGATTGGGGTAGACACGGATGCTATACAGATGGATTATCTGAAAGAGATGGCAGCCCGGATGGGTCTTTTGTGCCTGCTTTCTATGACGGCAGCTATTTTAGTCGGATTTTTTTCATCCAGACTGGCAGCCAAAAGCAGCCGGGATCTTAGAAACCAGGTATTTCAGAAGGTGGTATCCTTTTCGAATGCCGAGATGAATGATTTTTCGACTGCATCGCTCATTACCCGGAGTACCAACGATATCCAGCAGGTACAGACAACCCAGGTTATGTTGTTCCGTATGGTAGCGTATGCACCAATTATGGGAATTGGCGGTCTTATTAAAGTACTACACACGAATCTCTACCTTTCCTGGATCATTGTGGTGGCAGTGGCAGCAGTTCTTCTGGTTGTTATGGTGCTGATGCTGGTGGCAATGCCAAAATTCAAGAAAATGCAGGAACTGGTAGACCGAATGAACCTGGTAGCAAGGGAAATCCTCACCGGAATTCCGGTTATCCGTGCATTCAGCCGGGAGAAGCATGAAGAAAAACGGTTTGATGAGGCAAACAGAGATCTGATGAAGACACAGCTGTTCACCAACCGCGCCATGGCTCTTATGATGCCAACAATGATGTTCATTATGAACGGAATTACCGTATTAATCATCTGGTTTGGTGCGAACGGGATTGATACCGGAAAGCTTCAGGTTGGTGATATGATGGCATTTATTACATACACGATGCAGATTGTCATGTCCTTTCTGATGATTGCCATGGTTTCGGTTATGCTTCCGCGTGCAGGTGTGGCTGCTGACCGGATTGACCGGGTATTAAAGAGTGAAACTTTGATTAAAGATGGTGATAAACAGATTGCCGATGAGGAAAAGAATGGACAGGTTGAATTCAAGGATGTGAGCTTCCAATATCCGGGTGCGGATGACAATGCGGTTGAACAGATTTCCTTTACCGCCAATCCGGGAGAGACAACTGCAATTATCGGAAGTACCGGATGTGGAAAATCCACTCTGGTTTCTTTGATTCCTCGTCTGTATGATGTGACGAAAGGCTCCATAACAATTGATGGTCTGGATATCAGGGAATGGAACTTGCACGATTTGCGGGATATGATCGGATTTGTGCCGCAGAAAGGAGTTTTATTCTCCGGGGATATTGAATCGAACCTTCGGTTTGGAGCAGCCGGTGCGGACATGGATGAACTGAAAAAAGCAGCAGAAATTGCCCAGGCCGCGGAATTCATTGACTCGAAACCAGAAGGCTATCAGACACCGATTGCCCAGGGAGGAAGTAATGTGTCCGGAGGTCAGAAACAGCGGCTTGCCATTGCCCGGGCGATTGCAAAGAAACCAAAAATCTATATTTTTGACGACAGTTTCTCCGCACTGGATTATAAAACCGATGCGGCACTTCGGAAGGCATTACAGAAAAATGTGGCGGATGCTACCGTTTTGATTGTGGCACAGCGGATCAGCACTATAATGCATGCGGACAAAATCCTTGTATTGGATGATGGCAAATTAGTTGGAATGGGTACCCATGAAGAACTGTTAGCGAATAATGAAGTATACCAACAGATTGCAGCCAGCCAGCTGAAAAAAGAAGAAATGAATGAAAATGGAAAGAATGCGGGAAAGGAGGAACGTTAGTATGGAAGGACAAAATAGTATGAAACAGCCACCGAGAAGACGGGGACCTATGGGACACGGTCCAATGGGACATGGTCCTGCAGCACCAGGGGAAAAGGCAAAAGATTTTAAAGGAACCTTTCAAAAACTGGTGGTTTATCTGTCAAGATATCATTTTGCCATTGTTCTTGCTATGATTATGACAATTGGCAGCACGGTGTTTAATATTGTGGGTCCGAAAGTACTTGGAAAAGCCACAACGGAGATTTTTAATGGTCTGGTCGATAAATTAAGCGGAGGTTCAGGCATTGATTTTGGAAAGATTGGCCGGATTCTTCTAATCTTAATCGGGTTATATCTCCTTAGCATGCTCTTAAGTTATGTCCAGGGATTTATTATGTCCGGCATCTCCCAGAAGATGGCGTTTCAGATGCGTAAAGAACTTTCTGAAAAGTTAAACCTCCTGCCGATGAATTATTATGACCGGAAAACATACGGGGAGATTCTTTCCCGGATTACCAACGATGTAGATACCCTTGGCATGAGTTTAAACCAGACCATCACCCAGGTTATTTCTGCTGCGGCTACACTGGTTGGTATATTGATTATGATGCTTACCATCAGTCCTCTTATGACGGTGGTCGCACTGCTGATTCTTCCGGTTTCCGGTATGCTGATCGGGATTGTGGTAAAAAGGTCACAAAAATATTTTACCGCACAGCAGGAATATCTGGGGCATGTAAATGGACAGGTGGAAGAAGTGTATGGCGGACATAATATCATCAAATTATTTAATAAAGAAGAGGATGTGATTGAAGAGTTCACAAAGACAAATGATATCTTATACGAATCTGCCTGGAAATCCCAGTTTATGTCTGGAATGATGATGCCAATCATGAATTTTGTGGGAAATATGGGATATGTAGCAGTGGCCATTCTTGGTGCTTATCTGAGTATTAAAGGAACTATTGAAGTAGGAGATATTCAGTCCTTTATCCAGTATGTAAAGCAGTTTACCCAGCCAATCCAGCAGGTAGCACAGGTATCCAACCTGTTACAGTCCACGGTGGCAGCAGCAGAGCGTGTGTTTGAATTCCTGGATGAAGAGGAAGAAAGCCAGCTTGCTGAGCATCATGCAACAATGATAGATGAGAAAACCGGAGAAGAGCGGAATGTTACTCCGGCTGATTTACAGGGAAGTGTTACCTTTGATCATGTAAAATTTGGTTACCTTCCAGATAAAGTCATTATCCATGATTTCAGCGCGAAGGTAAATCCAGGGCAGAAGATTGCCATTGTAGGGCCAACCGGTGCAGGAAAGACAACAATGGTAAAATTATTAATGCGTTTTTATGATGTGAATAGTGGTCAGATCCTCATTGATGGACATCCCCTCGGTGAATTTGACCGTAGTGAGCTTCGGGAAGCATTCGGAATGGTGTTACAGGATACCTGGCTGTTTAAGGGTACCATCATGGAGAATATCCGTTATGGACGTCTGGATGCCACGGATGAAGAAGTAATCGAAGCCGCCAAAGCAGCCCATGCCCATCACTTTATCTCTGCTCTGCCGGGTGGTTATCAGATGGAGTTAAATGAAGAGGCATCGAACGTATCCCAGGGACAGAAGCAGTTACTTACCATTGCAAGAGCCATTCTTGCGGATAATAAGATTCTGATTCTGGATGAGGCAACCAGTTCCGTAGACACCCGTACGGAGGTTCGTATCCAGAAAGCCATGGATAACCTGATGAAGGGAAGAACCAGTTTTATTATCGCACACCGGCTTTCCACGATCCGTAATGCAGACCTGATTTTAGTTATGAAAGATGGCGATATTATCGAGCAGGGAAATCATGATGAGCTGATGGAGAAGGGCGGGTTCTATGCTTCCTTGTATAACTCCCAGTTTGAGTCGGCGTAAAAAATGGCAAACTCAATCTTCGCACATGTGAACCAGGCGGTATGCCGGGACGTGCAGGGGATGCAATGTATTTTGAAATACCCGCGTTCGCTATTTGAACAAGTAACGGTACTAAGGTTTTGCATGTGCAAAACCAAGTGCCGACGTGTTCAAAAAGTATTTCAT
>JAQXIP010000081.1 GCA_029007845.1 Clostridiales bacterium | reverse complement strand
TGCCAAAGACGGAGAAGAAGCATTTCAGCTGTTTCAGGAGAAAAAACCGGACGTGGTGCTTTTAGATGTGATGATGCCAAAGGAAGACGGGTATGAAGTCTGCCGTAAAATACGGGCGGTATCCAATGTTCCGGTTATTCTGATTACGGCAAGAGGCGAAGACTTCGAGCGGATTATGGGACTGGATATTGGGGCGGATGATTATATTGTAAAACCGTTCAGTCCAAGTGAAGTGATGGCAAGAGTGCGGGCGGTTGTCCGCCGGATGTCGGGAAATAATGCCCCGGTGCAGTCATCGGATTCGGTGCTGTCAATCTGTAACGGAGGTCTTGTGGTGAATCTGGATGAGTATTCGGTTACGATTGAAGGAACAAAAGTGAATCTGACAAAAAAAGAGATTGAAACAATGTGGACCCTTGCCAAGAATCCAAATAAAGTCTTTACCAGGGATAATCTCCTGGACAGTCTCTGGGGCTTTGATTATTTTGGTGACAGCCGTACCGTTGATTCACATATCAAAAGGCTTCGTGCCAAGATTGACAAAATCGAGCATCCTGGCTGGGCAATAAAAACAATTTGGGGAGTTGGGTATAAATTTGAGATGGAAGAGGCATGATAAGAGTGAAGGATATGTACAGCATGGTTTTTTCAGCCGGCTTGGTGTAAAAATCTTTATCTATTTTGCATCGGTGCTCTCTCTGTTTGCGGTTCTGATTGGTGTAATCTATATGAATTTATATGAGAAAAACACAATGGAAACTTACCGGACAGATCTGGAAGAACAGGCGGAACGGATCAGTTCCCAGATGCTTACATTTCAGATAAATGAAGATAAGAATGGCTTCAAAGCATATAAGGAAGCACTGGCATCCATTGAGAACAGTGATAATAAAGATATCTGGATTATATCAAATAAAGACGGGAACCATCCCCTTGCGTCAGAGTTCACCAATGTGGACATCTCCAAAACAGAGCTGACGGACGAGATCTGGGAGGTGCTTCAGGATGCGTTTGGCGGTGAAAATGCATCGAACCAGGGGTATGACTCGATCTATGAATGTTCCGTTGTGCGGGTGGCGGTTCCGGTGTATGATGCAAAAGGTTATATATCCGGGGCGGTTATGATCATTTCCCTTGTACAGAGCCAGAGAAAAATTATCCGTGCCAGTGAATCCATGATTTTTGTCAGCCTGTTTGCCGGACTTCTGGTTGCACTGGTAATCAGCATTCTATTTGCCAGACAGCTTGCCAGACCGGTTAATAATATGAAAGATGTTGCTATGAAGCTGGCAGAAGGAGACTACCAAACAAAAACAGAGGTAAAAATGGCTGGTGAGATCGGAGATCTTGCTTCTTCTCTTGATGTATTGTCGGTAAGGCTTGCAAAGAATGAGCAGGAACGGATCAATATGGAGAAGATGCGGATGGATTTTTTCGCAAATGTGTCCCATGAACTGCGCACGCCGATTACCGTGATGCGTGGATATACGGAAAGTCTTGTGGATGGTGTAGTCACCGGGGAAGAAAAGAGACAGAAGTATTACCAGAGAATGCTGTTGGAATGCCAGAGTATGCAGCGTCTGGTGGGAGATCTGCTTCTGCTGTCCAAAATGCAGAATCCCGATTTCCAGTTGGAGAAGGAACCGGTCAGCCTTGTCCAGATTATGGAAGATCTTATGCGAAGCGGTTCCCAGCTGGCGGCAAAAAAGAATCTTGCCATTGATTTTATCCAGGATGGACAGGAACAATATCAGGATACGGAAGATTATCTGATGATGGGAGATTATGACCGTCTGCGCCAGATGTTTTTAGTCATTCTGGATAATGCAGTCAAGTTTTCCAATGAAGGTGGAACGATAACCATCACTCTGGATCATTCGGAAGAAAAGCTGTTTGTATCCATACGGGATGAAGGAATTGGAATCTCCGAGGAAGAGCTGCCTTATATCTTTGAAAAGTTTTATAAGTCAAAGCTTCGCCAGAATGCAAAAGGCTCTGGACTGGGGCTTATGATTGCCCGTGAAATTGCAGAAAAACATGGTGGGGAAATCACTGTGGAAAGCGAGCAAAATAAAGGAACAACCTTCTATTTTTCCTTTGACAAAATTGACCCAAAAGTGCTATAATTTACTCATACAAAAGAAGCAACGATACCTGAGATGTGCGATACCTTCTGATATTTTTGAACCTACATTTGTGACTTAGGGATTCCTATATCGTTGGCTGGATGTCAGGCCTCTATAGGAGGAAGGCAGAATGTCAAGTGCGGTTGCCCACCTGGCTTAGGCTAGGAGTCAAGAATCAGAAGACGGCATCTCGGGTAGTGTTACATAATGAACATAAGAGAAACAAGGGCTGTTGCGTGCAGCCCTTTTGTTGTTTATGCGTGTCATAGACCGAACGATAGAGTAGAAACCGTTATAAGGAGAACATAACATGTACGATTTTTTGAGAGTTTGTGCGGCCACCCCGAAGATCCGGGTGGCAGATCCGGAATATAACAGTGGGCAGATTATTTCCTGGATGAAGGAGGCAGCCAAGAAGAATACGGCATTTACCGTTTTTCCGGAATTATGTATCACCGGGTATACATGCGGCGACCTTTTTTTGCAGGATTCTCTATTATCCGCTTCCCTGGATGCGTTGTCAGAGATTATCAAAGCGTCAAAAGAGGATTATATGGTTACGGTTGTAGGTCTGCCTTTTTTAAAGGATTTCAAATTGTATAATGTGGCGGCAGTAGTGAGTCATGGACAGCTTTTAGGGCTTGTGCCAAAAAGCTATCTTCCAAATTACTCGGAGTTTTATGAGATGCGTCATTTCACTGAGGCAGGGGAAGATGTGGAAGAAGTGGATATTCCGGGAATCGGAGAGGCTGTCCCATTTGGTGCAAAGATTTTGTTTCAGGCAGAAGATTTTCCTGCCTTTACACTTGGTGTGGAGATCTGTGAGGATCTGTGGGTGACAACCCCTCCGTCGAACACTCATGCGCTGGCAGGAGCCACAGTAATTGCCAATCTGTCTGCCAGCGATGAGGTGACAGGGAAAGGAGCTTACCGCAGGAGTCTGGTGGAAAGCCAGTCAGCCCGTCTGGTCTGTGGATATGTGTATGCAGATGCAGGGGAAGGCGAATCCACGACCGATCTTGTATTTGCGGGGCATAACCTGATCTGTGAGAATGGCTCCCTGCTGGCAGAATCCAGGCGGTTTGAAACCGGGGCGGTATATACGGAACTGGATCTTGGAAGGCTTATCTCGGAACGCCGGAGAATGACAACCTACCGTTCAACGGGAGCCTTTGGGGAAGGATATGAAGTGGTATCTTTTTTACTTTCCGGGCAGGGACAGCCTGAGACGGGAAGTGACTTTAACCGGGTCTATGGGAAGCGGCCATTTGTACCGGAAAATGAAGCCAACCGGGATGCAAGATGCGAAGAGATTCTGTCTTTGCAGGCAATGGGATTAAAGAAGCGGTTAGAACATACGCATTGCACATCCGCAGTGATTGGGGTGTCCGGAGGGCTGGATTCCACACTTGCCCTTTTAGTAACGGTGAAGGCGTTTGATGCCTTAAAACTTGACCGGAAAGGAATCCTTGCGGTTACGATGCCGTGCTTTGGAACGACAGACCGGACGTATCAGAATGCAGTCAGCCTTTCAGAGGCACTGGGGGTATCGTTAAAAGAAGTGCCGCTGAGAGAATCGGTTCTTGTGCATATGAGGGATATTGGACATGATCCCGATGTGAAGGATGTGACCTATGAAAATACCCAGGCCCGCATGCGGACCCAGGTATTGATGAATCTGGCAAACCAGTCAGGAGGAATGGTCATTGGCACCGGCGATATGTCAGAGCTGGCTCTTGGATGGGCAACCTACAATGGGGACCACATGTCCATGTATGGAGTGAATGCCTCTGTGCCAAAGACACTGGTGCGGTATCTGGTGCTGTATTATGCCGAAACGTCAGGGGATGACACGTTAAAAAATGTGCTTTTAGACGTTCTTTCCACTCCGGTAAGCCCTGAACTTCTTCCGCCGGAGGATGGTGTGATCTCCCAGAAGACGGAAGAACTCGTAGGACCATATGATCTGCATGATTTCTTTTTGTACTATATGATGCGTTTTGGATATTCTCCGTCCAAAATCTATTTCCTTGCCAAACAGGCTTTTTGTGCAGATGGAGAATATGAGGAACAGACGGTGAAAAAGTGGCTTACTACCTTTTACCGCCGGTTCTTTGCCCAGCAGTTCAAACGTTCCTGCCTGCCGGATGGCCCGAAGGTAGGAAGTGTTGCCGTGTCTCCAAGGGGAGATCTGCGCATGCCAAGCGATGCCTCAATGGCAGTATGGCAGAAGGAGCTTGATCGGATCTAGCCATTTTATTTTCCGGATGTTGCCTGTGACAGACAGTCTTTGATGCCGTCTAGAAGGAGAATCTCGGTATACCGGGAATCTTCGGTAAGAACCACGTCGTCAACAGGAACATCCTTTTTTAATTGGGATTCCAGGTTCTCAATGGAAGGGGAAATCAACGGATACATGGTGCTCATGGATTCGTCCAGATTCGTTACGGATACGGAATTAATATGTTGTTGATCCACGGCAACTTCAATGTTTAATGTGGACTCTCCCAGTGTAAGCTGGCTGGTGTACACGCCTGGTTTATAATTGGCAGAGGTAGCGGCACCATCCTCATCCTTTGGATAAAACATATAGACCAGCAATACAAGAAGCAGAATACCAAGCCCGATGAATATGGCCGTATAGATTAATTCTTTTAATTGCAGGACGACGATTTTTGTTTTGCCCATGGGAACCTCCTTCATAAAAATGCCTTTTGGCATATTTCTTTCTCATACCATTAGTTTATGATGCAACTTCTTTGTATATGACAACTGGAAAGGTGGAGTGTAAAAGTTATGTCAGTGCAGTTTGTAATTGGACCGTCTGGAAGCGGGAAAACTTATCAGGTTCTGAAACGAATGAAAGAAGAAGCTCTTAAGAATCCAAAGGAAAAATATCTGGTGCTTGTCCCGGAACAGTTTACCCTGCAGACGCAGAAAGAGCTGGTGGAGGGGTCATCCCAGCATGCGATTCTGAATATTGATGTTCTTAGTTTTGTACGTCTGGCGTATCAGATTCTTTCGGTCAAAGGGGGGCTTCTGGCTCCTGTGCTGGAGGATTCCGGGAAAAATATGCTGGTGAGAAAAGTCATGCGGGAAAAAAAAGAAGAACTGCATGTTCTAGGTTATGGCAGTGGCCGGATGGGGATGATCGAAGAAGTAAAATCCCTGCTGTCCGAATTTGGCCAGTATGGCATTGGCAGGGAAACGTTAGAGCAGATGATAGCTTATGCAAAAGAACAGGGAAAGACGCTTCTTTCGGATAAATTGGAAGATATGGCGGTAATCAGGACGCAGTTTGATGAAAAACTGGAAAAACGGTATATGACATCGGAGGGATTATTGGATGCCCTTTGCCATGCGATGGATGAGGATTCCCTTCTCGGGGCAAAACAATTACGGGATGCCGTTATTTTTCTGGATGGTTTTACCGGCTTCACCCCATCCCAGTATGGGCTCTTGAAAAAAATATTCCAATATGGAAAAAAAGTCTATGTTTCGATTACGGCTCCGCTGTCATTTGATTGTATCAAACCTCTTCCGGAGCATGATCTGTTTTACATGAGTTCCCAGACGGCAAAACGGATCCGGATTCTATGCCAGGAGGCAGGGGCAGACCTTGACAGTCCATGGTATATCGGAGAAAAAGAGGATGTGTTCTATCGGTTTCGGGAAAGCCGGGAGCTGGCGGCACTGGAGCGGGAATTATTCCGTTACCCATATCATGTATATTCCGGCGAAGTGAAAGACATTCATATCCGGGAACTGAAAGACCGGGAAGAAGAGGTGTGTATCTGTGCCACAACGATCCGCCGTCTTGTGCGGATGGAAGGGTACCATTACCGGGAGATTGCTGTTGTTGCAGGTGATGTGGCAGGGTATGAACGGTATATCCGGACTATTTTTATGAAAAATGAAATTCCGTTTTTTCTCGATCAGAAAAAACATATTATGGATAATCCTCTGTCCCGTATGGTTCTTGGAATTTTTAAGCTGCTCCAGTCGAATTTCAGCCGGGAGAGTGTGATTGATTTTTTGCGCTGCGGTCTGTATCCGGTGGAACAGAGTACCGTGGATGATCTGGAAAACTACATACTGGCGCTTGGAATCCGGGGACAAAAGTGGTACGAAAAGGAGTGGGACCGGCATACCAGTACAGAGAAAGAAAAAGATCTGTCTGACATCAACCAGGTGCGCAAACAGCTTTTTGAGGATATGGAGCCTTTTCTCTCTCTTGCGAAAAATGGCGGCACGGTGGAAGCATATTCCAGAGTGCTCTACGAACAATTAGTAACATGGAACTGCTGCCAGACGCTTAATGAGCGGGCAGAACAATTTGAAAAACAGGGGGAACCTCTGCTTGCCCGGGAGTATCAGGCAGTCTATCAGATTCTGATGGATCTGTTGTCCCATCTGGTGGAAATCTTAGGATCAGATACGACCAATCCCCAGGAATATGGCGAGTTATTGGAAGCCGGTCTTTCGGAAGGAAAAGTGGGACTGATTCCGGAAGGTTCGGATCTGGTAATGGCGGGTGACCTGGAGCGGACCCGTCTGAAGGATATTAAGGCTTTGTTCGTGCTTGGGGTAAATGATGGGGTAATTCCTCCTTCCTCATCCGGTGATGGCGGGATTCTAAGCGACCTTGACCGGATAAAACTGATGGATGTGGTGGAACTGGCACCGACGAATCGGGCAAAGCGGTGTTCCCAGCAGTTTTATCTATACCTGAATCTGACAAAACCTTCCAGAAAGTTATATCTGTCTTATGTGTGTACCGATGAAGATGGGAAGAAGATCTCCAGTTCTTACCTGATCGGGAAAATAAGAAAGCTGTATCCGGGGCTTTCGATTGAATACGGAGAAAAACTGATGGAGGAAGAACCGGAGTATGCGCTTAAAGAGAATCTTGGAAGGGAACTTCTGTATGAAAAACTGCGGGGAGTCCGGAATTCGGATCAATACAAAACCGATCCGGGCATTCTGCTATGCTGGCAAAAGGAGCCGGATTATGAGGAGATGCTGGAATTTTTTCTGTCAGCGGTATTTTATCAAAATAAAGAAAATCATCTTACCGGCACGGTGGCAAAATTATTATATGGAACGAACTTAAAGACGCATGTTACAAGACTGGAGCAGTACGCATCCTGTGCCTTTGCCCATCTGTTAAATTATGGGCTTATGTTAAAGGAACGGGAGGAGTTTACACTTGGAGTACCGGATCTTGGAACACTGTTTCATGGGGCAATTGAACATTTTTCCCGGATGGTAAAGGAACAAAACCGGACGTTTAAAAGCCTTTCTCTGGAATCAGAGGATGCGGTTCGAAACCGGTTGGCAGAGGAAAGCGTGGAAGCAGTAACAAGGGATTACCGGAACGGGATCTTAAACCAGAGCAGCCGGTATGCTTATATGGTAAAACGCCTGGAACGGCTTACAAAACGGACGGTATGGGCTTTGTGCCGCCAGGTGGCAGCAGGGGAGATGGAGCCGGTTGATTTTGAAGTGCGCTTTACGCCCTATGACCAGATTGAAGCGACCGATGTTGCCGTCGGTCCGGATGGAACGATGGGGCTTTCCGGAGTGATTGACCGGATTGACCAGTATGAAAAGGATGATAAGTGCTATCTGAAGGTTGTGGATTATAAGTCAGGAAACAAGACCTTTGATCTGGCACAGGTGTACTATGGCCTGGAGCTTCAGCTTGTTGTCTACTTAAATGCGGCTACGCAGAAGCTTCAGAAAAAGAAGAAAACGACGACGGTCATCCCGGCAGGAATCTACTATTATCATATTGATGATCCGCTGCTTGAAAAGCTTGCCAGCAAGGAAGAACTGGATACCGAGCGGATGAAGGAATTAAAGATGACGGGGCTTTCCCAGAGATCCCGGGAGATTCTTGGCATGATGGACCGGGCGTTTTCTGAAGGAGAGGACCCGGTGAAATCGCTGGTCTATCCGGTGGAGACGAAGAAGGACGGAAATTATAGTGCGTATTCCCAGGTGGCAGACACAAAAGAATTCCAGATGCTTTCCCAGTATGTCAATGAAAAAATACAGGAATTTGGCAGGGAAATCTTGTCGGGAGAGGCTTCGGTGGCGCCTTACTGCTATAAAGGGAAGACTGCCTGTGACTATTGCAGTTATCAGGGAATCTGCCGGTTTGACAAAAAAGCGGGCGGTAATGCGTATCGGAACCTTGCTCCACTCACCCGGGATGAGGTGTGGGAAAAAGTCCGTGGGCAGGAAGAAAACCATGAGGAGAAGGAGGAAGGAACATGGCAGAAGTAACGTGGACGGAAGACCAGCAGTCGGTTATTGACTTAAGAAACCGGGACATTCTTGTGTCGGCAGCAGCGGGCTCCGGTAAAACGGCTGTATTGGTGGAGCGGATTATAAAAAAGGTAACGGATTCCAGCCATCCGGTCGATATTGACCAGATTCTGGTGGTGACGTTTACGAAGGCAGCGGCAGCGGAAATGAAGCAGCGGATTTCAGAAGCGATTGACGCCGGTCTTGAAGAGAATCCTGACAGCCAGCAGCTGAAACGGCAGGCATCCTTAATCCACGCAGCGCAGATTACTACCATTGACAGCTTCTGTCTGTCCATCGTGAGAAATTATTTTCACACAATTGAACTGGAACCGGGATACCGGGTGGCAGATGAAAATGAGTGCAAGATCTGGATGTCAAACGTACTGGATGCCCTGCTGGAAGAAAAATACCAGGAAGCATCTCCTTCGTTTCTCCGGTTTGTGGAAAGCTTTGCACCTGGAAAAAATGATGACCGTCTGGCGGAATATGTGAACCGTTTATACCAGTTTTGTATCAGTCATCCGTGGCCGCTTATCTGGCTGAAGGAGCAGAAGGAGACACTCGATGTCCAGACAATCGAACAGCTGGAGGAAAGCGGATGGCTGAAAAGCCTATTTATGGATACGACTGTCATTTTAAATGAGGCGCTGAGCCTTGCAAAAAAGGCGGAAGAGATGTGTCTTA
>JAQXIP010000080.1 GCA_029007845.1 Clostridiales bacterium | reverse complement strand
TTCATATTTTGGATGCCGCCGGAATATACATAGTATATAAGGCAAGGGGGAATCCATATGGAATTATTAAAGAAATCCATCCAGGTCAGCCAGAAGAAATGTGCGAGCCAGGTTCAGATTACCTTGGATGATGATTTTAATGTGCCGGATGTCAAACCGGATATGATACAGATTATCAAGGAACAGGCAGGAATTGAGTTAAAAGACGTGCGGGCGCTGAATGGAAAGGTACTGGTAAAGGGCGCTCTAAAGTTCCGGCTGCTATACCAGAGTGACGAGGAAGAGATGCCGGTGAATACCATCGGAGGGGAGCTTCCCATCGAGGAAATGTTTAATATGGACTGTATTGGAAATGAAGACACGGTTCAGGCAGACTGGCGCATCGATGATTTCAGTGCGGAATTAATTAATTCCAGAAAATTAAGTGTACGGGCTATCGTGACCTTCCATCTTTCATCAGAAGAAAAAGGAGAGATGCTTCTTCCAATTGGAATCAGTGATACAGGACAGGGAGACATGGAGCAGACCTTATCTTCGGTGGAACTGTTAAGGACACCAAAAGAGGTTACCTCGCTGGTTCTCAGTAAGAAGGATATGCTGCGTCTGAAAGAAGAACTCCGGATTCCGGGAAACCGTCCGGATATTCAGGAACTTTTATTCTACGAAGCACAGGTTCATTCCTTTGAGTCGAAAATACAGGAAGAGAAGGTGCAGCTAAAAGGGGATGTCAGTGTCTTTGTATTGTACCGTGGATCGAATGAAGCGGCACCGGTCTGCTATGAATCTGAATTTTCATTCCACGAAACCGTAGACTGTCCGGGATGCCAGGAAGGAATGCCGATCTGGGTGGATTACCAGATGGGGAATCTGGAATGCCAGGTTCGCCCGGACGAAGATGAGGAAGAGCGCATGATTGTATGTGAGCTTCCATTGAATCTTAGAATATCCTGTTATGAGAACCAGAAGGTTGATCTGCTGACAGACTGTTATAGTGTGGCAAGTGATCTTGTGCCGGAAAAGACTGCGCAGACGATGGAGCGGCTGCTTATGGTAAGCCAGAATATGGTCCGGCTCTCCGGACGGATTACCATACCGGAAGGAATACCGCGAATGACCCAGATCTGCCGGGTAACCGGAACGGTACGCATGGACGAAGAAGCGGTGACAAAAAACGGCGTTCATATAAGCGGAATACTGGAAATCTGTATTCTGTATCAGAGCAAGGAAAAAGAGAATACGCTCTATATGGCAAAAGGGGTACTGCCGTTTGAGCAGGAGCTGGAAGTGGATCATGCACCGGACAATATGCATTACCAGATTCAGGCATGCGTAGATACGGTAAATGGGATTCTGCTGGACGGAAGTGAAGTGGAGATAAAAGCAGTTCTAAGGCTTAATCTGATTACGTTTGAGCCGCAGACAATGAATCTGATTACCGGGTTAAAAGTAAGTCCATATGAAAAAGGAGCATTGGAAAATATGCCATCGGTAATCGGGTATATGGTTAAGCCGGGGGACCGGTTATGGGATATCGCAAAACGGTTCCACACGACTGTTGAACAGATACAGAAAATGAATGAAATGGAGACAGAAGAGGCAGTACCGGGAAGCATGCTGATGCTTGTTAAGATACTGCCTGAAATATAACATGAAATGAGGGTCAAAAGGTATTTTGCCCCTCATTTGATACACGAACCGGTCACGATGACTGGCCGTACTCAATGTGCTGGCTAACTGTGCGCACCTGGTTATAAATATGGTTTGTAATATTCTCTTTTGCTGCGGTGATATTGTGATCCTCAATATTTTTTACAATTGCTTCGTGTTCCGCAATTAACTGGGTATGGGTGGAGACATCTTTTAAATACTCAACCCGGTAGCGGTACATCTGCTCGCTGAGATTATTAATTAATTGGATAAGGCGCCGGTTCCCGGTGGCGGCAAAGATAATGTCGTGGAATTCCACATCTTTTTGTGCCAGTTCCATGACATCCGTGTCCTGTGTGGAAACACCCTGATTCTGTATATGTGCCTGATAGGTATGAATACAGCTGGCGAATTCCCGCAGGGCAATTTTTAGTTCCGTTAATTCTTCCGGGGTGATACGGGTGCAGGCCAGTTCTACTGCGAGCTGTTCCAAGGCACAGCGGACTTCCAGAACGTCCTCCAGATCCCGTTTTGTAATCTTGGCGACAGAAGCTCCTTTACGGGGAACCATCTCCACCAGGCCTTCAAGCTCCAGCATCCGGATTGCTTCCCGGATAGGGGTTCTGCTGACTCCCAGTTTGTTGGCGAGTTTCACTTCCATCAGCCGTTCCCCGGGTTTTAATTCTCCTTTCAGGATGGCTTTTCGAAGGGTATGGAATACCACATCACGCAGTGGGAGATATTCATCCATTGTTACGTTTAGTTCGTCCATTGCGTCTCCTTTCTTCTGCCCGGATCAGATCTGCAGTAAATACTTTAAAATGCGGATATTTCTGACGGCACAGGCTATAGGCTTTTTTCACACTTTCCCCATCCCGGAAGATCCCAAATACAGTAGGACCGCTTCCGCTCATCAGAGAGTTAATGGCACCATAAGAAATCAGTGTCTTCTTTATCTCTGTGATGACCGGATAGTTAGTCTCCGTTACGGTTTCCAGAACATTTTCCATCTTGGAAGTCACACCGGTAAGGTCATTTGCCCGGATGGCATCAACCATTCCATCAATATCCGGGTGGTGTGTCAGCGTATTGGCATGAAGATTTTCATATACGAAGCGGGTAGATACATGGATATCCGGTTTTACAATAAGGATTTTGCAATTTGGCGCAGGCGGAAGGGCGGTGAGCTTTTCGCCGATGCCCTCAGAGAGAGCCGTTCCACCCATAATACAGTAAGGCACGTCGGCACCTAATGTTACGCCGTAATCCATCAATTCTTTCCGGCTAAGTCCAAGGTGAAAAAGCTGGTTCATAATCAGCATGGCGGTAGCGCAGTCTGTACTGCCGCCTGCCATCCCTGCTGCAACGGGGATGTGTTTTTCCAGATGAATGTGAATGCCTTGATTGACATGGCAGGCATCTTTTAACAGGGCAACTGCCTGATAAGCCAGATTATTCTCGTTGGAAGGGAGAAAGGACAGATTGGTGTCCATAGTAATGACACCCGAATCATTCATGGTAAGTGTGACTTTGTCACAAAGGCTAACCGTCTGCATAATCATTTTTACTTCGTGGTAACCATCTTCCCGTTTTCGGATGACATCAAGCCCAAGATTTATTTTTGCATAGGCATGGCGCATCATAGATTCATTTGTGTCAGAACGATATCGTTTCAAAGGCGCAACCTCTTTTCTGTTTTTTGTATAGTGAATATTGTATACACACATTGTATCATGACTGAACGGAATATGCAAATGACTCTATGGGTATACTCCTGTCAGATAGCTTGTTTGAATGGCATGATAGGAGGATATGTATGAGAGTAACAAAATGGTTCGATTGTGTGATAAAAAAACGGATGGTAAGGATTGGTGTGATGGCTGTTTCGTTTGTGCTGCTTGGAATTTCCCTGTCGGGAATGTTTTCCTGTGCGGAAGAACGGGCGATGCAGAGGGAGATTGCACATCAGGTGCTGCGTTTTCATGTGCGGGCCAATAGTGATTCGCAAGAAGACCAGAGCCTGAAGTGTATCGTGCGTGACCGGGTAGTGTCCATGATGCAGGAATACTTATGTCATGCAGAAAATAAAGAGGAGGCGGTAAAGATCCTGTCCGATCATCTGCCGGAACTTGTCAGTGAGTCGGAAAAAATCGTGCGTGATCAGGGATATTCCTATCCGGTTACGGCATCCATTCACAAAGAGCGTTTTCCAGACCGGACATACGGCGATATGTGTTTCCCGGAAGGGATCTATGATGCCCTTGTTATTGAGATCGGAAGTGGAACGGGACACAACTGGTGGTGTGTGATGTACCCATCGCTGTGTTTTCTGGATGAAGATACGGCAAAGGTTCCGGAGGAGTCAAAGGAGTATCTGAAAGAACACCTTACAAAGGATTCTTATCAGTCGCTCATCGTGGAAGGAGAAGAAGAGAAAGTGGAATTCCGTTTTGCTATATTTGACTGGTTCATGGGTTGAATAATTTTGCATTTGAATGTATCATAGTAACAGCAAAAGATGTTAAAGGAGGCAATGTGATGGCAAAGAAGAAGGTCGTTGTATTATTTGGTGGAAGGTCATCGGAACATGAAGTATCCTGCGTATCTGCGCAGACGATTATACATAATATAGATCGGGATCAATATGATGTGATTCTGATTGGGATCACAAAAGAAGGAAAATGGCTTAAAGCGGATAACGTGGAGAGCCTGCAGGATGGTTCCTGGGTACAAAGCAAGGTTTCGGCTGTGATTTCTCCGGATGCTTTGAAAAAGAGTATTATTGTCACAGAGAACGGTCAGATGACAGAGATTAAAGTGGATGTGGTGTTCCCTGCACTGCATGGGTTATACGGAGAAGATGGAACGGTACAGGGGCTGTTTGAGCTGGCAGGGATTCCTTATGTGGGATGTGGTGTACTCGCATCGGCGATCTCTATGGATAAACTGTATACGAAACTGGTTGTGGATCAGCTCGGCATCCGTCAGGCAGCTTATGTGCCGGTTTTAAAGTCGGAATTTGAGAATATAGAAGGTGTTCTTGACAAGGTGGAGAAGAAACTTTCCTACCCGGTATTTGTAAAGCCATCGAATGCCGGCTCTTCCCAGGGAGTATCCAAGGCAGAGACCCGGGAAGAGTTAAAGCAGGCTCTTTATCTGGCTTTGCAGCATGACCGGAAGATTCTTGTTGAAGAGACTATCGTAGGAAGAGAGATTGAGTGCGCGGTGCTTGGAGGCGATCAGGTGGAGGCTTCCGGGGTTGGAGAGATTCTTGCGGCAGCAGAATTCTATGATTATGAGGCAAAATATCATAATGCCGAGTCAAAGACGGTAATCTCTCCGCAACTGCCAGAAGGAAAGGAAGAAGAGATCCGGAGAGATGCAGTTGCCATTTTTAAAAGTGTGGATGGATATGGGCTCTCCAGAGTCGATTTCTTTTTGGAAAAGGATACAAACGAAGTGGTATTCAATGAGATTAATACATTGCCAGGATTCACATCCATCAGCATGTATCCAATGCTGTGGGGGGCAAAAGGTCTGGACAAAAAAGAACTGGTCAGCCGCCTGATTGAACTGGCATACGCAAGATAAAAAGGGGAGAACAGAATGGAGAAACAAAACGCACCGATCGGGGTGTTTGATTCCGGTGTAGGAGGACTGACCGTGGCAAGGGAGATTATGCGCCAGATGCCAACGGAGGAAATCATTTATTTTGGAGATACCGCAAGAGTGCCATACGGAAGTAAATCGAAAGAAACGATTATTAATTTTTCCAGGCAGATTGCGGCATTTCTCCAGAGTAAAGATGTAAAAGCCATTGTCATCGCCTGTAACACGGCGAGTGCGTTTGCACTGGAAACACTTCAAAGTGAGATTGATATCCCTGTAATCGGAGTAGTAAAACCGGGTGCAAAGACTGCCGCGCAGACAACGAAAAATAACCGGATTGGTATCATTGCCACAGAAGGTACCATCAGCAGTAATATTTATACAAAATATTTAAAGCAGATTGCACCAAAAGCCCAGGTGTTTACAAAAGCCTGCCCTCTGTTTGTACCTCTGGTAGAGGAGCAGTGGCTGTATGATTCGGTTACGATTGAAGTGGCAGATCGGTATTTAAGTGAGCTTAGAGCATATGACATTGACACCCTTGTACTTGGCTGTACGCATTATCCGCTGATCCGCCACACAATCCAGAAAGTGATGGGAGAAAAGGTACATCTGGTGAATCCTGCTTATGAGACGACAAAAGAACTGCATCAGGTATTGGAGGAACACCAGCTTCTTGCCACCAGGGATGTGATGGACAAAATCAATCATCGTTTTTATGTCAGTGATGGTTCCGATAAATTCCGGATGTTTGCTAACAGCATACTCCCTTGTCAGGTGGAAGAGGCAAAAGCGGTGAGTGTGGAACAGTATGCGGTTTCTGGTAAGGAGGAACGTCTGTGACAAAAGATGTGATGGTACATATCCGCGGGGTTTCCCTGGAAGAAGAGAATGGTGTACCGGTGGAAGTAACCGCCCAGGGACAATATTATTATAAAAATTTTCAGCATGTGGTGTTCTATCAGGATCCGGAAGGTGAGCATGGCGGCGGAAAAAACATGCTTAAAATTACACCGGAGAAAATGGTAATGAAGAAGTCCGGGCATCTTGAAACCATTATGGAATTCCAGCCGGGAAAAGAGCATCTTTGTGATTACCGCACGCCTTATGGAACAATGAAGGTGCATACGAACACCTCCAGGTATGATGTGACAGAACGGGAGCATTCCATTGAAATCCAGATGGAATATGGACTGTCCATGAATGGGGCATATGTGTCGGCATGTCGTCTGAATATTATGATTGAATCAAAAAAATAGACCGGTAAGGTCTATTTTTTCTTCTTTTTCTTTTTCGGTTCGGCTTGTTCCGGCTCTGTCATGGAAGAAAGCTTGTCCTTTATTTTCTGGGAAAATTTCTTCTTCTCCGGACGTTTTTCCAGAGGAGCATGCAGTCCTTTTACACTCGTTATGTAAAGACCACTGACAACCGCCTTTACTTCTTTTTTTACAGGAATCTGATCAAAGATTTTCTCATCACATATCATATTCATTGTCTGTGGACCGGCTTTTACTTTTACAATCGGAAGCTTTGCACGGCGCATATATTTTGGAACCTGATCGGTGACCATCTTCGGAAGTCCGGCGTCTTTAATCGGCATCCGCTTCTTATCAATAATCAGCATGGATACCACCTGTGAGTTTGCCTGCATCTGTGCCTGGGTTTCTTCCTGGCGTTTCTGCATCTTGCTTCCAAAGTGATAAAGAACAAATAGTAAAATGGCAATTACGGCCAGAACAATAATCGTTACAATTCCCCAGGTAGGGATATGGAATGCCAGAAAAGGCATAAGGCTTGCTTCATTCATTCGTTAAATACCTCCTGTTAAAAGACTAATCTCTATTCTAGCACACCTTCACTGATTTTATCAAGATTTTCTTTAATGATATTGCGTGCATACTGTCCTACATGTTTCTGGTCTTCTTTATCCAGATCCTTGATATAAAAAGGTTTGTCATAATAGATTGTAACTTTTGCCGGTTTTACCCAGGGAAGATGCTTCTCAAATGCCTCATCAGAATTCATGATGGCAACGGGAACGACCGGGTATCCGGTTTTCTGTGCAAACTTAAAGCTGGCATCATGAAACGGAAGCATTTCCTTTGTCTTGCTTCGGGAACCTTCCGGCATAATAAAAATAGAGTAGCCGTCCTTCATCTGTTCAATCCCTTTTAAGATCGTTTTCATTCCGGCTTTAATGTCGGAACGATCCAGGAACAGGCACTTTAAAAACTTCATCCAGTGATTGATACAGGGAACTTTCCGAAGTTCTTTTTTCGACACAAAGCAGGTTGGATTCGGTACCGTTGAATATCCGGCAAGAATGTCAAAAAAACCTCTGTGGTTTGCCACATATAGCACCGGCTGGTCATCGGGAATGTTCTCAAGACCAATTGCATGAACCTTCACTCCTCCAATTGCCATAACACACTTGAACGCACCAACTACGATTTTCTGTGCAATAATGCGCTTTTTTGCAGGGTTAATTTTCCCAAGCAGGTACACATAAAGGTATAATGGCAGACTGACTATGGAATAAAGTACGAGAAAAAACAAGATTAATACGCTTCGCATAAGCTCCTCCTATCTGTAATAACAGAAATAAAAACACGCATGGCGTGTTTTTATTTCTGTCTGACTTGGTAGTGAATAAAACATTATTCTGCTTCTTCATCATTTCCGGAAGCAGAGGAATCTATTTGTTCCGGATCCGTTGAAGAACCGGAATCACTGGTGTCCGGTTTTGGTGTCTCAACGGGGTCCTGACCGGTGATCGGCTGGGAACCGATGTCCGCCTCCGACTCTTCCTGCTTTGGCGGGGTTGTTGCAACCGGTTTCGCGTTCTCTTTTTGACTGGATTCTTCTTTCTTGTCTGCCTTGTTTTTGTCTTCTGTTTTCTTGTTTTCCTCTTTCTTTTTGGAGGTGTCCGGAGACGGATCGGAAGAAGGTTCAACTGTTTCCGGAATGGATGGCTGACTGTCTGGCATGGAATCCATATCATCGGAATCTACATCCAGTGTATTCGGTGATTCGTCTGTCTTTGACGGGTCAGGAGTATATCCATAATATTCATCAAGAGTAAGGTTATTCTCATAAAGCAGTGTTGCCAGTTCCACACCAACATAACGGATATGCCAAGGCTCATAGGCATATTCAGTGGCGGAAGATTTATCCTTTGGATACCGGATAATAAAACCGTATAAATGGGCATTTTTACTTACCCATTCTCCTTCCGGCGTGTCAAAAAAACGCTCATCCAGTGAATAGTGGATGGAAGAAGTGGAAATATCCATGGCCAGTCCGGTCTGGTGTTCACTGTAACCCGGTTTTGCAGAATACTGCTCTGTGTATGCGCTTCCTTTTGTGCGCAGATTGCTCGTATAGATCTCATTCTGGCGTGTATAAGAACGGTAGCCGGATACACCGCACAGGCTTAATCCCTCTTTGCCGGCAGCATCAAACAACTCTTCGATGGCATCCGAGGCTGCCTTTCGAAGCTGCTTTTTTTCCTCAAATCCTGGTTCGTGGAATGGAATGTCCGGAACCGTTAAGTCCTTCGGTACATAATCCTGTGAAAGGGGATAAGATTTATTTACCAGTACGGTTATGCTGTCAGGGTTCGTGTCGATTTTTGCCGGAAGCACCGGTTTTTTCCGGGTGTCGGAATTATCAGTGGTGGAATAATCTGACACAGCAGATCCTCCATTTTCGGTATCATTATAATAATATTCATAATCGTGTTTTTTATCACTGGCTTTTGAATAATCAATGTGTGAAGAATAAATCGTTGTTACCAGAAGAAAAAACAACACGAGCGCAATTATGATTCTTCTGTTCGTTGGTCGCAAACAGATCACTCCTCTGTAGATTTGAAGACAACATCTGGTTATTAACAGAACAAATTATAGCACAGATGGTGGAATTCGTCATCAATTTTTGTCAATTTTTGTAAGGATAAAGTAACAGTTCAGCCGTGACGAGCACACAGCCGCCGAAAGCATGAAAAATACCAGGTATTATGAAATACCCGCTTTCGCTCCATTGAACACGTAGCGGTACTAAGGTTTTGCAAAAAACATGCAAAATCAAGTGCCGACGTGTTCAAAGGGATATTTCATAATACCTGATATTTTGCATGCTTCCGGCAGCTGTGCGCTCGCCACGGCTGAACTGTTACAGGATAAAAAAACTTCCTGTTTATAGGAAATCAAAATTATTTTCCTATATGCAGGAAGTTTTGTCAAGGTGTAACCGATCGTGTTACAGACCGCTTACCGTGTTGATAAGTAACGTGATAAAATCTTCCAGGTTCGATGGAAGCCAGAGAAAATGCTGTTTGGAACAGCTGACAAAGATGGTACGGGTTTCTTCCTCTGGTTTGGCATTCTCGTAGCCCTTAATCAGGTATTCGGTGTAGAATTCTCCCATCTTGCGTTTAAGCTGTGAACCGGACATATGCATGATATTTTCATCCATTGCCTTCCGCATTGTTTTTTCCAAAGCTTTATTCATAATTGCCGTCTCATCATAGTACTGGGTTTCAATCGTGACAGACACGGTTTTTTTCGACTTGGATGAGATGGAAGTGGTGCATTCGAGCTTGGAATACATGTCACACCGGGCATTGACAATATTGCGCAGCGTCTCGTCATCAATGGAGAAACCATTGGTTTCAAAACCGTTTTTTAACTGCTGGTAACAGGTCTCCTTATATGCGTCCTTAAATGTTTCGGTTACGGATGAGGGAATTCCGAAATCCTCTGCCGTTTTTGTGTCCTGGTTGATCACTAATTTATAAAGAATCTGTATGGTTTCAGCAGCATCTTTGTGCGGCTCAAAGCAGCCGGTTAAAAGGAAAATGCCGGAGAACAAAAACAGAGCCAAACATAAGATTTTTTTTCCATATTTCATAATAAATCCCCCACCCTGTGCTGGCTGTTTACTGGCCGGATACTGCCTGACCGAGTTTTGTGCCATAGCCAGTCATATCATTTGGCATCCAGATGTTGCCAGTAACACTGCATTCGATGGTAAGCTCTTTCTGGTCATCAACTGGAGTGGAATTCTTATAGCCATCGATCAGATTCTGGGCAAAGAACCCGGAGATCAGTTCGATCCGTTTGTTTGTATCAGTTTCTTTTTCCTTTTCAAGCTGTGCGATCGCATCTTCAGAAGCTTTTGTAGCGATGCCGGTTTCGTCAATATAGTTCGTTTTTAATGATACAGTAGCTGTTTTCTTATCGGATGAAGTAATCTCAGTTGTACAGGTGAGTCTTGACAGAGCTTCTTCACGGGCAGCTACGATCTCATTAACCGTGTCGTCATCAACGGTTAATCCGTTTGATACAAATAAGTTCTTAATAGAAGATGCCATCGTGTTATCATAAGTCTTTAATGCAGTGTCTGCATCGCTCTGTTCCATACCCATATCAAGGACACCTTTGCTGTCCTGAAGGATATACAGGTCATAGATTGCCTTGCAGGAACCGGCAGCGTCTACTTTTGGACCGCCACATCCGGTTAACACGCCAATCAGCATGCAAAGAGACATCACAAATGCAACTACTTTTCTTAAATTTGTTTTTTTCATAATTTCCTCCCATAGGATCTGTACGTCAAAGTAACATTTGGATTATACCGTTTCTTCCTATATATAGCAAGAAAAAAATTGCAAAATGTTGCAAAAAGTTGTAAAAAAGGGTTACTATTAATACGGTCCGCATGTGTGAAGTTTGAGTGGGGAATGAATGTATTTCTGCCATAGCCTACACGCTATGGGGGATTCTTTTAAAATATAATCCGGTTGCTGCGGTGGCGGTCTATGGATTTCTGAATCCGGTTTATGGCGTATTTCTTTCTGCTCTCCTTCCTGGGGAAACCAGGCAGGCTTTCCGGCTGCAGAGTCTTGCTGCCCTGGTCCTGGTGTGTGCCGGTATTGTTATAGTAAACAGGACGAAAGAAGAATAAGAGGAAATTATTATTTTTTATTGCTGCGTCCGAGAATGAAATCTGCAGATACATGATAAAGGTCGCATAATGCCAGAAGATGCCGTATAGGAAGTTCATTGGCACCACGTTCATATCTTGCATACATTGTCTGAGAGGTTCCCAGGTAGTCGGCAACCTCTTGCTGCGTTTTATCAGAATCTTCTCGCAAATCACGGATTCTCTGAATATAAGTCATATTATTCATGTGATTCATCTCCAGAAAAAGACTATCATAGTAAAAATATGTACTATGTAATTTAGTAAATATCTTTACTAGGAAAACAGGATCAGAAAGAGATCTATAATCTGGACTTTGTATGTGCAAAAAATTACCAAAACAAGACAAAATGTTACATAACGATAAAAATAATTTATTTTATAATATAATGATACAAGGGTCAAAAGGTCTTTTGACCCCATGATGCCTGCGAATTGCTGCGCACTTCGTGCTCTCGCAATTCTAAAACATTCGAAATCCGCCCTGTTCGGGCTATTTTCTCATGTTTTACGGGTCACAATGTCATACGTTTTCATGCAAGCATGAAACGTATGACATTGTGACCCTGGCATCATATCATTATATGTAGTAAGTGGATATGCACGAGAGAAAAATATAGGGAAAAAGGGGTAACTGCTTAATGTATCAAATCGGAATTTGCGAGACAGAAACGCAGACGGCAAACAGGCTTGAACAAATGCTCCAAGATAAGTATATGGTAAAAACCTATCAATATTCTTCGGAAGAAGAATTATATGATGAAGCGGAAGAAGGAAATATCTGGGCTGACATTTTAATTATGGATGTTAATTGGGAAGAAAACAGAGGAATTGAAATTGCAAAAGAGATCCAGACAATTGATAGTGGAATTCTCATCATCTTTTCTTCAGATGTTCTATCGGAAGATATTTCTGATATATTTGAGGCGGAACCAACTTATCTGCTTTTAAAACCAGTGCAGGAAGAAAAATTATATGCAGCAATGGATAAGGCCTTAAAAAAGATCGACGACAGCCATCAGGAGGTAATTGAGATACATAGCGGAAGGAAGATCCTTCGAATCCGGTATAAGGATATTGTATACCTGGAAAGCGACAGGAGGTATCTTATCATCCATCAGAAAAAAAAGGAAGACCGGATCATGATGAAGATGTCGGAGTTATTAGAGATTTTGCCCGATTGTTTTCTTCGCTGCCACCAGAGCTATACCGTTAATATGAATGAAATCGCAAAGATTACCCAGAAAATGGTGATTATGCAGAATGGTGTCCATGTTCCCATTAGCAGGAGTAAATACCAATATACCAAAGAACAGGTCATTGAATACTTTGGAGAATTCTGAATGCTTTTTTTTACAAAAAGTGTGCTTTTTATTGCAAACAGGAAAATTGGTAAAAAAATCGTGTTATTATATGATGCCAGGTGCAAAAGGTCATACGTTTCATGCTTGCATGAAAAAGAATGACATTGTGACCTGTAAAACATGAAGGCAATCGATTGTTTTAGATGTGGAGGAGTAACTATTCAGAACCCCTCCCCATACATTCGCAAAACCGCACGACCAGTCGTGCTTTCCCGCTGCTTCGCAGCTAATTTTGCTCATATATGGTAAGGTGGCTCTATTCGAGCCACCTTACGAATAAGATAATCAGCTTCTTACATGCAAGCATGACGAATCTGATTATCTTATTCTAAGGGGTTCTGAATAGTTACGCGGAGGAAATAAATGATATGATGGATTTTCATACACATATCTTGCCGGGAATTGATGATGGAAGTCAAAACCTTGGAACTACAATCAACATGTTTGCGGAAGAATACCAGCAGGGGGTTGACAGAATCGTGGCAACTCCTCATTTTTACGCCAACCAGACTTCCATCGAACATTTTATAATGAAGCGGGAACGAAGTCTGGAGAAACTGAAAGAGATGTCTTCTTATGAGACCTTCCAGATGCCAAAGCTGTATGTGGGTGCAGAGGTTTATTATTTTCCAGGAATAGGAAAAGCACAAATGCTTGAGAAACTCTGTATTCAGGAGACAAACATTTTAATGTTAGAGCTTCCGTTCTGCCAGTGGACAAAAAATATATACGAAGATATCAGGCTCATAATCGAAGAGCAGAAGCGAACCGTTATCTTAGTACATATTGAGCGTTATTTTGAATTCCAGAAAAATAAGGATGTCTGGAATGCCATATTTGAACTGCCATTATACGGGCAGATCAACGCAGGAAGTTTCTTAAAGTGGAAAAGGCGGCATACCTGTCTGAAATTTTTGACTCAAAAGTATCGGCTTGTGCTGGGAAGCGATTGCCATAATATGGAAACCCGTCCCCCGAACCTGGCAGAGGGAAGACAGGTCATTGAGAAAAAGCTTGGAAGACAGGTGCTTGAGGAGATTGATACCTTAGGAAGCCATATTTTGGGTACTTGAGGAGATTGACACCTTAGGAAGCCATATTTTTAGGGAAGTGACTATGAAAAGAAAGCATCAGATAAAAATAGTGGTAGTGCTTATTGTGGCCGTCCTATTGTTTGGCGTGGTATATATCGCTATGCGGCAGATGGAAAAACAGTATTTTTCTGCAGATAAAACGAAAGACCAGCAGACCCGGACGGAAGAGAAACCCGAAGCGTTTCAGACGGATGTGGTAAGAGGAAAGGTAAAACTGGACGGGAAAAAGTATACATTCTCCCATGAGATTGAGACCTATCTTTTCATTGGTACGGATGCCAGCGGCAACCAGAAGGCAACGGGAGAAGATTACCGCGGGACGATGGCAGATTTTCTGCTGCTGGCAGTGGTAGACCGTACCGAGGAATCATATGCTTTCCTGCAGTTAAACCGGGATACAATGACAAAGATTCATCTGATTGGGACGGATGGAACGGGAGAGGCAACTGCAAAGCTTCAGCTCTGTACCGCACACTGGTATGGAGGAACCCGGGCACAGAGCTGTGAAAATACCGTAAAAGCGGTATCCCAGCTGCTGGGGGGAATCCCCATTGACGGTTATTATGAACTGAATATGGAACAGATTCCGGCATTAAACAAGGCGGTGGGAGGCGTTAGAGTAACCATCCAGGATGATTTTTCAAAAATAAATTCCACGATGAAGCAGGGCACGACTATCACATTGACGGATGAGCAGGCTTACACCTATGTCCATGACCGGTATGGGGTAGGGGATGAAGAAAATACATCCCGCATGAAGCGTCAGAGGCAGTATATGGAACAATTTCTGAAAAAAGCCCAGGAACTATCCAGCCAGAATGCCAATTTTATCGTGGATCTGTATAAACAGCTGGAAGAAGCAGCAGAAACCGATATTACCGGAAAGCAGACCTCCCGGCTGGCTAACCGGATCCGGAGATATGAGAATAAAGGAATCTTAAGCCTGGAAGGAACAACAAAGCTTGGACAGGCACTGGGAGACGGGATTGACCACACGGAATTCTATCCCGACAAGCAGTCCCTGATTGACACCATGGTTCAGCTATACAGCTTGAATAGGTAGAAGGAAGAATACATAAATAAATGGAAGGAATCGAGGAATGAGCCAGCAGATAGACGACAACCAGACCAACAACCGAATACAGATCAGAGAGGCCGACGAGGAGATGGAGATTGATCTGGTAGAACTGTTCTGTTATTACCGGACCAAATGGCTTCCGATTGTGGCAGCTTTTTTCCTTGGAGCCGTGGTAGTGGGGGCGGTTTCCCTGTTCCTTATTAAACCAAAATATGAAGCAACTGCCAAGCTTTATATGGTTTCCGCATCCAATGATTCCGTAGTGGATCTGACGGATCTGAATCTGGGAACTTCCTTGTCATCGGATTATGCAGAGCTGATTAAAATCCGTCCGATCTTTGAGGAAGTGATCGAGGAACAGAAGCTGGCATATGACTATGATGAGCTGCTTGACATGGTTACCATCTCTTCGATTAAGGATACCCGGATTCTTACCATCACAGTAAAAAGCACAAGCAGGGATGAATCCAAAAATATTGCGAACGGCCTGGCGGATAAGGCCGTTACGTATCTTCCTAAATTAATGGAAACCTCTGCACCAAATATTGCAGAGCGGGCCATTCTCCCGGAAGAAAAATGTTCGCCAAATATTACTAGGAACACACTTATCGGAGGGCTGGTGGCAGCCGTTCTGGTAATGGGAATCTACACGGTGCTGTTCCTTATGGATGACACCTTTAAGTCCGCAGAGGACGTGGAGAAGTTCTTTGGTGTCATGCCGTTGACGGTGATTCCAGAAGGTGATATCGATGCCATATCAGATAAACGGGAGAAAGAGATGCAAAAAAATAACCGTCTTGCACATCGCTGAGGTTATAGATAGGAAGGAAAATACCAAGGAGGAACTTTATGAATCTTGCATTGATTGAAAATATGCCGAAGCTTCCCTATGCCGTAGAGGAAGCGGTAAACCGGCTCCGCATTAATATTAGTTTCCTTGGAAGTGATATCCGGAAGATTATGCTGGTTAGTACCATGCCGGATGAAGGAAAAAGCTTTGTTACGATGCAGTTATGGCGCCAGATGGCAGAGACCGGGACCACATCGGTTCTTCTGGATGCCGACTTGAGAAAATCGGTTATGAAGGATAAATACCAGATTAAAAGGGAAGATGGCAAAGGAATCTGGGGAACGTCCCATTATCTTGCCAACAACATTCCCCTGGATGAGGTGGTGCTCCACACGAAGATTGCAGGAGGCGATATCCTTCCGAATACGAATAACGTGGTGAATCCCTCCCTTTTGCTGGAGAGCAAAAAATTTGAAGTTCTGGTGAATTCCCTGGCGAATTATTACCGTTATGTATTTATCGATGCGCCTCCCCTGAATCTTGTATCAGACGGAGAGCGGATCGGTTCCCTCTGCGATGGAGCGGTTCTGGTTGTACGGGGCGATAAAACCCCGAAAGGCATGGTGAAAAATTCGGTGCAGCAGCTGGAACGTGCCGGATGCCCGCTGCTTGGTGTGGTTCTGAACCGGGTAGAGGGAGCCAGAAGTGGTTACTATTATAAAAAATATGGCGGTAGCTACTACGGCGGTAAACAGTATGGAGAACAGTATTACGGCCAGGTATGACAATGCAGGTTTGGCATAACAGTGTGAGTCCACTGGAAGACAGACGATGTCTGTGTCCCGGTTTACTCAATAGAAACAAATATAGAGGAAAGGAGGAGAAAAACATGGTAAAGGGAATGAAAAAAGCGATGGTGGCTGCATTAGCTGCAGTGCTTACTATCGGATCCTTTTCAACGGCTTATGCTGCCAAAAGTCCAACCGAGTCCGTTGAGGCTGAGAAAAAGAATGATGTGAAAGCAGACAAAGTCAACGGAATTGTTCCTACAGTTGACACGAAAAAGGATGGTACTGCTACATTGGGCTCCATTAAGAAGACAACAAAGAAAAGCGTCAGTGTGCCATCTAAGGTCAAGGTAAACGGAGTGGAATACAAGGTTACAAAAATCTCAGCAGGTGCATTTGACAACTGCACTAAGATGACAAGCGTAAACATTCCATCCACCGTTACTACGATTGGAGCAAAGGCTTTTTCTGGAGCTGATTCCTTAAAGAAGATTTCTTTAAGTGGAACAAAAGCAGTTTCCGTCAGCAAAAATGCATTTAAAGGGACGGATACAAAGAACATGACCATCGAGGTCAGCCCAAAGATGTCTTCAAAAGAGCTGAAGAAGCTGAAAAAAGAATTGAAGGCAGCAGGCTACAAAGGCAAAGTAACCGTTAAGAAAAGTACCAAGAAATAATGGGTAACGAACTGTCATGGACTGACACCGGAACCGGCTTTGTATGGCCGGGCCGGCAGTCCTTCTTAAGGTTGGTGGGATGATGTACAAGAGAAAAGCAAAGCAGGACTTTAAAAAGCATCTTGATTTTATGGTGCTGGACGTAATCTGTCTTCAGATTGCATTTTTGTTTGCTTATATGACCCGGCACGGATTTCGTAATCCGTATGCGGTTCCTCTCTATCGGAACATGGTAGTATCCTTAATCTTTATTGACCTGGTCATCCTCATTTTATTTGATACGCTGAAAAATGTATTAAAAAGAGGGTATTACCAGGAGTTTTCTGCCACGTTAAAACACGCCTGTCTGGTGGTTCTGACTGCCACCGCATACCTCTTTCTCACGCAGGGAGGAGGTGCCTATTCCCGCAGTACTCTGTTTTTTATGGGAATTGATTATGTGTTGATATCCTATGTAGTGAGGCTAATCTGGAAGCAGTACCTGAAAAGATGGATGCTTCAGGGCATCGGTCATACGATGCTTCTGGTGACCACATCCGGTATGGCACAGGATGTGATCGAGAATATGCAGGAGCACAACTATGACATGCACCGGATTATCGGACTTGCCATTCTTGACCATGATGTGTGCGGCCGCAAAATAAGCGGAATTCCAGTGGTTTCCGGCAAAGACACTACTGCGGATTATGTGGGCAAAAACTGGGTAGACGAAGTATTCATCAGTCTTCCCGACGGAGAACCAGAACCGGAAGAGCTGATCTACACTCTTGGACTGATGGGCGTTGTAGTACATCAGAAACTTATGAAACATTCAGACGTGCCCGGACAGAAACAGTTTGTAGAAAATCTTGGCAATTACACGGTACTCACAAGCACCATGAACTATGCCAGCACCGCCCAGCTGTTCTTAAAACGGTTACTGGATATCACGGGAGGACTGGCAGGCTGCATACTCACCTTGCTTCTTACCTTCGTGTTAGGACCACTCATCTACATACAGTCTCCCGGCCCAATCTTTTTCTCCCAGATCCGGGTAGGAAAAAATGGAAAGAAGTTCCGGATGTACAAGTTCCGGAGCATGTATCCCGATGCCGAGGAGCGAAAAAAGGAACTGGCCGACCAGAATATCATGCAGGACAGCCGTATGTTCAAAGTGGAATACGATCCCCGGATTATCGGCTGCAAACGTCTTCCCGACGGAACCGTCAAGAAGGGCATCGGCAACTTTATCCGGGACTGGAGCCTGGATGAATTCCCCCAGTTCTTCAACGTCCTGAAAGGTGATATGAGTCTTGTGGGCACAAGACCGCCCACGGTGGAGGAATGGGAGCAGTACGAGTTCCACCACTATGCCCGCCTCGCCATCAAGCCGGGGTTAAGCGGAATGTGGCAGGTCAGCGGAAGAAACCATGTCACCGACTTTGAAGAAGTAGTCAAGCTGGACACCGAGTATATCCGGAAGTGGAACCTAGGGCTGGATATTAAGATCTTGCTCCAGACGGTGGCGGTGGTGCTTCGGAAGGATGGGGTGGTGTGAACGGCTGGTCTCTGGAAGTATAAAAAAATGATTTCCACCAGTCGGATGAGGAGAAAATATGGAGAATTACACG
>JAQXIP010000079.1 GCA_029007845.1 Clostridiales bacterium | reverse complement strand
CAGTGTATCAGCTGCAGGGAAGCCAAAATACGATAAGATGTACAGCAATGTATACAAAAACCAGGTATATTCGGTATCCAATCTGAAAAAGGGGTATACGGTTAAGCTATCGGTCACTGGGAAAGCGGCTTCCGCATTTTCTCTGATAAAATCGGGTCAGGTGACCAGTCAGCTCAAAGCAACCAGTTCAAAAGTCAGATTCACGGCAAAACTGACTCCGTCCCAGAGTACGGTAAACAAGACTGCCGTTATTACCTCGGTTGTATACGATACAAAAGGGAAAAAGATCAAAACACTGAAAGATACGGTGCGGGTAAAAGCACATACTACCGGCATTGCTCTGACCGCTGAAGAAAAAGCGATTGTGGGAGAATCGGTACAGGTTGGGACAACACTGGTTCCTTCCTACAGTACCGATCCGGTTTCTTATCAGGTGATTCCGGCTGGTGCTGCCATAAGTACTTCCGGAGAATTTGTGGCATCCAAGCCGGGAACCTATACCGTAACAGCGAATTCTTATCATTCCACATCGGAAGCCGTTAAGATTGAAGTAACCAATGCCATTCAGTCTGTTACACAGACCGGAACCGATACATTTACCGTTACATTTGCCGGTGATATCGAGGAAACCGTGTCACCCGGGTCATTCTATATCGTTGATTCCACGACAAGCGCGGTAAGCACTGTAAAAAAAGCGGTTCGTGATGAAAAAAATGCAAATATTATTTATCTTACGACGACAAAGCATTATGTGGATGGGAAAAAATATACGTTAAGTTATCAGGAGATGACCAAGTCATTCACGGTTTCGGATGGCGTCCTGAATTCCATGAAGATTACTCCGGTTACCATTCCTGCCGGCAGTGATAACGAGATTGTGTTGACAACCTATGATAAAAATGGGATTGTATTGAATACGATTCCATATGGCTCCAAAGAAGCAGCCGCATATCATTTCGAGATTAAACCGGGCAACGGTTATGTAAGCGGTTCGAAGCTTCATTTATATGCAAAAGGCGATACTGCCACCGCAACCGCTTCCTATGCAGGAGATCAGTTTGATGCAAATGGAAAAGCGCTCAATGCGGTAGACGTAAAACAGATCATCACCGCAACCGAACAAGAAGTTATTACCGTGAACCAGTATTATGTGCATATTGCAGATCAGGGGCAGAAATACTCTTCTGAGCGCAATGAGCAGCTCTCAAAAGGAGATATAAAAACAGCTTATTTCTGTTTTATGAATTCAAAAAATGAGGAAATCAGCCATTATGAAGGATATAGCATCTCTTCCTCAGACCCGAATGTCATATCCGTCACCTCATCTTTTGACAGTGCGACAAAAAGTATCAGCATTGCGGCACTTAAAGAAGGAACTGCGAACCTGATTGTGAGAGATTCTTCCGCAAACATCGTACATCAGTTCCAGCTTCAGGTACAGTCAGAGCGTACCGTTGCGTCCGTATCCTTATCAGACACAACGATTACCCTTTCCACCGCAGCAGCAGACCAGAAGGCTGTTTTCGTGACAGCAAAGGATCAGTATTCCAAAGAGCTGCCATCCGCAGTCCTTGCAAACCGGATTGCGATTACCTGTGTCAGCCATAAGAATACTGATGGCACAGAATCATCCAAGTATGAATATCCGGTCGTGACACTGAATACAGTAGACGGACAGGTTGTATTCCATGGAAATGCGTTCAATCCGGGAACCTATATATACCGTCTCACGATCGGAAACAAATTTGGAGGCACTGTAACCGTAAATATCCAGTCACCGGATATCAATAAACCGGTTTCCTACCGGGTAATTCTGGATCAGTCCAAAATCGATTCTGCTGTAAACAGCATGGATGACAGCGGTAAGAAAGTAGAAATCCGCATCGGAAAATATTACGGCGGGGTGTTAGCTGATTACCTGAATGTATCAAGTATGCCGGGCATGAACCTGACGGTCACAAAAGACGGGAAAGCCGTAGGCAGCACGTTCTTCTCCTTTAACAAGAGCGAAACCTCCAATTATTTATATGTGACAAAGGCGGTTGATAACCGGGTGGAACGTCTGGCTGCAGGCGCATATGATGTTACTGCTACCTTTACAACCATCGTTGGCGGCACCAGCCAGGAAAATACCATCACCTCACAGCTTGAAGTAACTGACAGCCAGAAACCATTAAAGGTTACCCTGGAAAATGACAGTGTTTCCGCAAAAACGATGGAAGAAGCCATTACCAAAGCATTTTCGTTTACATATGAAGGAAAAATATATTCCAATGCCGCTGTCAGCGGAGCCACTGCGATCAGTGCGGAAGATATCACCAATATCGAGTCCACCGGAAACGGTCCGGTCTATGTAAAAAGTGCAACCGTTTATATTCCAGTGAACGGCGTCAAGATTCCATTTAACGTCACACTGGAAAAAACGATTACATTTAAATAAATAAAAATGAGAGGAAATGAAAAAATGAAAAACAAGTTCACCTACAAATGTATGGCAGGAGCCTTGTCTCTTACACTGGCACTCTCCCTGCTATGTCCACAGGGTTCTTCTGCATCCGCAAAAGCTGCCCCAAAGTTCAAGAAAACCTATCAGACTGCCGCTTCTGATCTGAAGTACACGATAGCCAATGTGTCAAAGGGACAGAAGGTTGTATTAAAAGTAACCGGTTCCGGAAAAAGCGGCATTACGCTTCTTCGAAAAGGGAAAAAAGTAAAGAACATAAAAGTAACGGCAAAAACCGTATCCTTCACAGCGAAGGTACGGGTAAATTCTGCACTGAACGGAAAGAAAGCAACCATAACGGCTACCGTCTATAGTAAAAAGAAGAAAAAAGTGAAAACTATAACGGATACCGTTACCTTAAAGCAGAAAAAGACACTTCCATATGCGGAGCAGAACAGCACCCATGCCTTTACGATCACCTTAAAGAATGCGGTTGGCTCCGTATCCGCAGACCAGATTCAGATGGTAAATGCCCAGACACAGTCTGTATGTGCGATTAAGACTGCTTATGTCGATGCAAAAAATAATAAGAAAATTCATTTTGAAACCTATACCGATCTATTAGACGGCAATGTATACCGGATTACCTACAATGGTATTTCCATGAACTTGAAGGTAACCGACGGTGTAGTTGGAAAGCTTGGTGTTTCACCTGTCACCATTCCTTGTGAGGCATTGACTACGATTAATCTTCTTGTAAAAGATAAAAACGGCGTTGTGCTGGAAACCGTTCCTTACGGCTCCTCCAGAGCATCCGCCTACCAGTTTAACATTACGACAAGCCAGGGCTATACAAACGGCTCTAAATTATATTTAAACGCACCAGGAAGCATTGCCGTTGCCACTGCCGTATGGTCTAGTGGACAATACGATGGAAATGGACGTCCGGTTGGAAATGTAACTATGTCTGTTACCATTCATGCCGGCCAGAAACAGGCAATTACCGTAAAAAGTTACAATATGCATCTCGACAGCTCCGGCAAATCATACCAGGATACCCAGAACCACCAGATTGCAGCAGGCGAAACGAAAACAGCCTATTTCTGTTTTATCGACTCCACTGGTTCCCCGCTGTCCTCTTACAGCGGATATAGCGTATCCTCTACCAACAAGGATGTGCTGATTGTCGGAAGCCTGAATACGTCCACGAAGACGGCAACGATTACAGCGGTATCGCAGGGAGATGCCATGGTACTCGTATCTGATTCAGCGGGACATGTAGTTGCCAGCATTCCGGTTAACATTACAGCCCCAAGAACCTTATCCGGTATCGAAGTATCCGACACCTCCTTCGAACTGTCTGCTTCAACCTCAGCGGATGACAGCAAGACCGTAACAGTAACCGCAAAAGACCAATATGGTGATACGATGCCTTCCGCAGTTGCAAAAGGAAAGATTAAGATTACCTGCCAGAGCCATAAGAAGACCGATGGAAGCAATTCCACCAAATATCCATATAATTCAACTAATACAAACAGTTCCGACGGAAAGATAACCTTCAAAGGTTCTTCCTTCAGCGCAGGCACCTATGTATATGTCCTGACCGTTGGAAACTATTCGAAGACCGTGACAATCACCGTAAAAACACCAAGCAGCCAGGGAAAGGTATCCTACCAGATCCAGTTAAGCAAAACAACCGCAGATGCTGCAGTCAACAGTTCTTCGGATGCAAATGAATCCATTGTAATTCATGTAGCAAAATACCGGGACGGAATCCTGTCAAGCTATCTTACTTCTGCACGTTCGGAATCCTCCGACATAAAGATGACGATCAAAAAAGATGGCCAGAATGTCAGCTCCTCCCTGTTCTCCTTTAATAAAAAGAGCGACAAGAATTATTTCCATGTAACCAAAACTTCTTCCGGCAAAGTGAAAAAAGCACCAGCCGGAACCTATCAGATTCAGGTAACCTTTGGCTCTACGACTTTAAACCAGAGTTTTACCATCACGGATACCCAGAAACCACTAACGGTAAAATGTGAAACCGATACCGTTAGCAAGGCTTCCTATGAAACCGTTGTTACAAAAGCATTTTCCTTTACCTATAACGGAAAAACCTATACCAATGCCTCGGTATCCGGCGCAACCGGCATGAGTTCTTCCGATGTGACAAATGTAAAGACACTTGGAAGCGGGCCAGTTCATTTCCAGTCCGCAACAGTCTATATTCCGATTGATGGTGTAAAAGTTCCATTTTCGGTTACATTAGGAAAGACGATCACGTTTAATTAGAAGATTACTAAATAACTTTTCTAACACATAAAAAGACCTCCCATGTTAAATGAAACTTGGTTTATGAATTCCATTTTTCATTTGACATGGGAGGTTTTTTATTAAATGTTAGTCAATGGGATTGCACTTCTGAACCCTGCAGGTTTTTTTACAGAAACAGATTCCATACGAAATAATAGATGTATATCCCTCATCAAGCAAATCTTCGTTGTAATGATTCTCCTTAATCTGTAGTAGTGCTTCTTTGCTAAGCAGTTCCATTTCGGTTATTTTTTTTGTATACTTTAGTTCCAGGATCACTGCAGGCTGCTGTTCATCATATGGGAGCAGTACGATATCTGGTCTGCCGTCGCCACTCTCCCGGTTTGATTTGATCTCATAATTCTGCAGACCACTTAACAGTCCGAACAGAAAACCATGATAAAATTTTTCCTGGGTATCATAATAGCTGATGCTGCCACGTAACAACACCTTCATCTGCTCTTCCATGCTCTTTGTATCTTCTTCCAAAACAGCACGGTAGAATTCTGAAAAATCATAGGTCTGTACTTTTGTCTCAAACCACTCCCGTATTGTATTCTCGTAAATGTATTTTATTTCCTCATTCGGAATGGATAGTGTCAGGTATAGGGTGCGTTCTTCCATGCGTCTGCCAACTTCCCTCAGGTATCCGGTAAAATAAAGGAAGTTCCACAGATTCTCCTTTGTTTTATGGATATCTTCGTACGTAATGTCTTCATGCACCGGTTTTTCGATGGTATCTCCGGCAATAAGCATCTCGATCTCCTGACGGGTTTCCATGTCTGCCTGTTCCACCAGTTCCCGGATGATACTGTTGGAGGAGGTGTTTGCCCAGTATGCCCTTGGATATTCATCCGGATTAGCCACTGCCGCATCCGTATACTGGAGTACACTCCATGGGTTATAGATTTCCGTACTGCCGAAACGGTAACCGTCATACCAGTGTTTCAGTTCTCCCAGCTTATGCTCCAGACCATAATAGGAAAGGATTTCTTCTGTTTCCGGTTCCGTAAAGCCAAAATATTCTGCATATCTGATACTCTGCACCGAATAGATATTCAGGTTGTTAAGCCCGGTAAAAATGCTCTCCCTGCTGATTCGGAGGCATCCGGTAATCACTGCGAACTCCAGATGCTGATTCGTCTTTAGAGATGATTCAAACAGGGATCGGATAAAGGCAGTCATTCGGTCATAGAATCCGGAAAAATAGGCATTTTCCAGTGGCACATCATACTCATCAATTAGAATAATGACTTTTTTCTGGTGATATTTTTCCAGGCACTTTGATAAAAACAGAAGTGCTGTTACATAATCAATTTTCTCTGCAGCTCTGTCTCTAATGTTCCGAAAACGCTCTTTTTCTGTGTCTGACAGGGCGTCTGTCTGTGTCAGGTAAGAGTGCCGTCCGAATTCATCCGCAATTTCGCACTTTATGATTTCATATGCCATGTCATAATCCGGCTGTTTTGCAGACTTCAGCGACAGATTAATCACCGGATACTGCCCCTGATGAGCCATGTACTTATTTCCTCGGCCTGCTATCTTCAAGTTTTTGAACATATATGCGTTGTCTGACGGGTTCCCGCAAGGATCTAACTCCTTCTCAAAGAAACGACGGATCATGCTGAGATTCAGTGTCTTCCCAAAACGACGCGGTCTGGTGAACAGCACCACTTTTTGAGGATGATCAATCAGCTCCGCAATCAGTTCTGTTTTATCTACATAGTATAAATTCTTGTCAATGATTTCTTTTAGATCCTCATATCCGATCGGTATGGATTTTCTCATGCCAAACACCACCCTTTGTCATGTATATTGTCTAATAAGTATTATAAGCGAAATGCCCTAAATTCACAACCATGCAGGGAAAATATCAAAACCAGTATCTACATAATTCAACAGAGTATAACATTTAAATATGGTAGAATTTGCCATCAAAAACGGTGTACGACAAATTTCCTGTTTTTCCCACACTTCCGCCATTTCCGGCACAATCACAGCAGATTGTTTAGTTATATTTCCGGTATATGGAAAAAAATGAGCATTTTCAAGGCTTCCGGGGTATAACTTCCGTAGTCCAACACCACATTTCAAAATTCTTAAGGAGGAAGAAAAATGAAGAAAAGCATGGCAAAAGTATTAGCAGGTGCTTTATCACTTGCTATGGCAGTTACATTAG
>JAQXIP010000078.1 GCA_029007845.1 Clostridiales bacterium | reverse complement strand
AAAGGTCATACGTTTCATGCTTGCATGAAAAAGTATGACATTGTGACCCGTAAAACATGAGAAAGTAGCCCGAACAGGGCGGATTTCGAATGTTTTAGAATTGCGAGAGCACGAAGTGCGTAGCAATTCGTAGGCATCATGAGGGTCAAAAATCACAAAAGGAGGGGACTGTTATGGAGCTGCTGCGGGGGGTATATCAGGCTGCAAAAAAAGATGGAACCGTCTATTACCGAAGTTCCATCACGTTTCATGGCAAACACATCAGTCTTGGCAGTTATCCGGATTGTATCCAGGCTAACGAGGCTTACCGGGATGCAGGAGAGATCTTAGCCGGAAAACAGGGCGACATCAATGACCCAAATCCCTTTTCTTCCTCCTGTCTTTCTTTTGAAAAACAGATTGTTCTTATGAATTTCCGTGACAATCAGTACTATATTAAGACACCTATCTACCTGAAAAAGAAATATTTTTTGTATTATCTTAGTCCGGATTATGTACTGACCTTTGACGCAGACGACCTGTTTTACTATTCGAATCACAAGATTATGCAGCGAGGCGGCCACTTATTTGTCTCTGATTTCGGAATGCAGGTGAATATTCTTTCCCGCTATGGCATTAAAAACTATGGCGTTGCCGGGAAAGACTACCGTTTTGTGAATGGCGATCCCACCGATTTCCGCTACCGCAATATTGAAATCATTACCCGCTACCACGGTGTAGACCGTATTATGGATCACGGTCTTCCACGTTATCAGGCAAGAATACATATTAATGGGGATTATATAATCGGGCGGTATGACACCGAAACAGAGGCTGCAGCGGCATACAATAAGGCTGCCGCATACTTGAAAGAAAAAGGCTGCACGAAAAATTTTCCGAAAAACTACCTGCCAGACCTGGATGCCATCACATACGCATCCCTTTATAACAAAATCCGCATTTCCCCCGCCATCCGGAAGCTGACTTTTACATAACTGTGACACATAACTCAAACTTTTTAAAAAAAAGGGTATCTTTTTCCAATTATCTGTGTTATTATATATACATGTTTTTCTTCTTCCATTTTCATAATTCCACGATGGAGCCAGTATGAAAGCTTTTTTCAGGAAAGTTTTCATATTGGCTCCATTTGATTTACCTCTGATCCCGCTCCTTTTTCTTCTGAAGCAGTGTATTCATATCCAGGGACTGTGGTTCTTCTTTTTTCGCAGGCTTCTTAATTTTCTCTTTCTTCATTGGTTTTGCCGGTTTCTTTGCCTTTACCGCCTCTTTCTTCTCTTCTCTTACCTGCTGTTTTGCCTCTTTTTTCAGCCTGTGTGCTTCCTGATGCTGTTCTACGGCTTCCGGAATGCGAAGATCGAGTCTCCGGTTTACAACATCAAACAAAAACACCAGAAACGATAACACAAGAAACGCAGTTGTAAGATTCCAGATGCTTTTTCCTTCTTTTAATCTCGTGGAAAACACACCGGATAACTGGGTAATCCATGTCCCATCCACCGCATTTACAAACTGTTCTAATGCACCAGAATCTGTGGCAAAGCGGTATTCCCCCGAATACTGTACGGCAAATGCCCGGCTGATGCTGGCGGTATGATCTCCGTCCTTCTTTGTAACGCTAAGGCTGTACACTCCCGCTTCATCCGGATTGACATCTGCTTCATACACTCCTGGTCGTAGCGCATTTAACTTGATCTCTTTCTGATTTCCTTCCGAATCGGTATAAACTCCGGTAACCGTTGTGGCAGAATCATACTGATCTGCCTCATAGGTCAGATGTACTGAGCTGCCTTGCTGGCTGATACTAAGCTGCCCTTCACTATCCTGCTCTGTAATCATCCAGCGGAGCAGGTTTTTCCATAATACCGGATACTGATCCCATTTTACCCACTCTCCAGTCCATTCTCCTGTACCATCTGACTGGAAAGCAGCGGTTTTCCCCAGTCCATACTGCCACGTAGTAAGAATTGGATCATCCTGGCTGGATTTTAGATGAACCGTTGCCATTTCTTTTGGTGTCGCTGCTACATACCCGTAAAGTGACGGAACCCCTTCCTTTGTAACTTCCGAAATCAACGGACTGTTACTCGTAACCTGTGGCACAAAGGTTTCATTAACCAGGTATGCTCTTGCGGATAAAAAGACTTCCTGTGCAAAAATCCGGGGCATATCCGAGCCCATGTCCGTGTAATAGTAACGTCCTCCGCCATTTTCTGCCAGCTGTTGTAACAGATTCTGGTCAGATCCGGTTCCCACTGCCACGGTGGATATGGTCACTCCGTTTTCACTTGCTTTTTTTAACAGATCCTCATAATCCTGCATGGAATCCTGTCCATCTGTTAAAAGGATCACATGACGGATTTTTGCATCACTTTTTATAAGACCGTCCACTGCCGCATTTAACGCCGGGTAAATACTGGTTCCTCCTCCAAGCGAAATCGAATTAATCGTCTCTTTGATATCTTCCTTATTGTCTGCAGAACCTAGTTTTACCACCCAGTCATATGTATCGTCAAAGGTAATGGCGCCAAACTGGTCATCTTCTCTAAGGTTATCCACTGCGCCATTCGCTGCCTCTTTTGCCAGAGACAGATTCGTGCGGAACTGGCTGCCTTCCCCCATACTGCCGGAATGGTCGATCACAAGCGTCATCGCCATCTTTGGCACTTCTTTTTCCCCCCGAAGATCCATATAGACAGGCAGGATATCTTCAAGCGGCGTATCTTTATAGTTGCCAAGGGCAAAGCTGTTCTCCCCGCCAATTGCTGCAACGCCCCCTGCGTAATCCTTCACATAACTGTCAATATTATTTAAAAATCCGTCCGGGAGATCTTCCGCATAAACATCAAGTAAAACCATAGCCTTATAGTTCTGCATGGCAATCATCTTACGTGGCGCCTGCCCCGGAAGAATCACATCATATACAATGTTAGCCGCCTTAAGCACCTTCTGGAATTCCTTGGATTCTCCTTTTTTCCCTTCAATCAGAAGAATCACATCGCCCGTCTTGGCATTGGTAAAAGACACATATTCGTTATTCACGGAACGAGTATCCTTCACCGCCTCCACAGTAACACGGTAATTTTTCAGTCCAGTTTCCTTCTGGGTATCCGAAAAGACAAACTGGTTCTCTCCTGCCGTTAATTCCACTGCAATCTTTTTTTTCCGCTTATTTCCCTGATACAAACATACCTCTGCTGTCGTACTGCAATTGCTCACAATCGTAGTCTGTACTTGAAAATGATCTCCCACATCCACCTGCTCCGGAATCGTTACGCTGTCCACATATACTTCCGGTGAGTCCTCGTTTTCGATCCGCATTACCTGGACATCCACCTTGGAGGCGGTCACCTGGGACACCATATTCTGGAGATTTCCTTCATTTTCCTGTCCATCGGTTAAAAGAACCATCCGCTTTCCGGCACCGGATGGATAAAGCCCCATAGCCGTTTCTACGGCTTCCTCCAGATTGGTTGCCGTTGTAACCGGGGTTGTTTCTACTTTGGCAAACTGGGGATTGCTGCTTAAAAACTGTTCCACCTTGCTGTCTTTTCCAAATGCGATTACCGCTGCCTGTTCCCGCTGCGGCTTTTTTTTCAATGCTTCCTTAACCTGTGTAACCATCTCTTTCTGGGAAGCGGTCGTACTGTCGGACATATCCAGCAAAAAAACAGTAGCTCCCTGCGTCCCCTTAAAATGAAGAGAGATTCCCGCCATTGCCAAAATCAAGAACAAACATACCAGTCCTCTTGTCAGAAAGACAATCCGGCGGCGGATGGTATTCTTCATACGAAGCTTCTTAAACGTAACAAAAAGAATCAGAAACACAACTGGTATGAGCAGAAGTACAAGGGGTGTTTTGATTGAAAAGCCCATCATCATCATTCTCCTTTCTTCCTAACGCTGGCGGACATAGATGATCCATTCTGCCAGCAAAAGAACCAGGATCATTCCAAGAAGCACCGGACGGATCGGAATACTTGTCTTTGCGGCTAGCTGTGCCTCCGATTTTGCTTGTGTGCTTCCGCCCTGCTCCTTCCCGGTGTTATTCTCACCGCTCCGGTCAATACAGGACTCACTGGATGCAGGGAAATTCACTCCAAAGGATTTGCTTTCTCCTTGACCGTCACTTATGTGATAGATTCCGGCATATGCCGTATCCCCATAGGTTTTGGACACTCCGTTATCTACCAGTTCTCCTTCGTTTTCTTCCGGATCCGTCACACGAAAGGTTCCTTCCAAAGAAGGATAAACCGTTACCTCTTCTCCGGCTGTTACAACCGGATTCGGGATGAATTTTCTTGTAGTGAGTTTCTCAAGAAGCTGATACATCATAACGGGATACTCCGTCTGGAGCACCAGATCGCTCTGATGCAGGTCAAAGCCCAGAACACCAATGTTGCGCGTCCCGTCAGATCCATAGAAGCCAACCGATGCTTTTTTTCCGTCTTCGGTAATTAAAAAAGACTTCGAAAACTTCGGGACACTCATCTGCCAGTATTCATTTACACCAAATTCAAAGCCTTCCAGGTGTTCGGTAACGTCATCATCCTGCATCATGACCCAGGTTCCCTTTTTTGTATGGATTCCCTTCTCTACCAGTACGGTCTTTCCATCGGAATCTACGATCTCTTCATCCGGTGCGACAAAAAGGCAGTTACCGGTGGAAGGAAGCCGGTCTGGCACCTGTCCGTCAAATACATATAAATCATAGGCTTCCTTCTCGTTTATTTCCTCTACATCAATCGTTTTATATACCGTCATCTGCTCAAACAGAGAAAGCATCTGCTCCAGAAATGTATTCTGTCTGCTGACCAGAAGCACTTTTGCCTCCTTTGTCTCCTCCAGCGTATCATATGCTTTGTTGTCATGCTCCAGAGCATCTTTGCTATTCAGTTCACAGGTAATGATTTCCTCATTTTCCTGTGCTTTTTTCACCTGGCCGGAATCCAGGTTCTCAAAATACACAGCTCCCGTTTCGCCTGGTTTTAAATGGCAGGACTCAATCGATACCATTTTCTCACCAAAATAGAGATTGATTTCTCCTTCATAATCTTTTGTTCCCCAATTGGTCACACTGGCGAGGATGGCAGCGGTTCCATCGGAATGAAACGTATGGGATACATAGTCCAGCGAAGCATTTTCACCCGTTGAGTTGAGGCTGATCACATCTGCCTGAAGGCTTCCGAGCGAAAGGGCTTCATCCGAATAGAATACAATCGTTGTTTCCTTCCACCCTTCGGTCATGGCAGCGACTTCATTTACTGCATTCTGGGCATTTCCTGCATAATCTGTCTGGGTAATGGATTTTACCGCTTTTTTTAGTTCTTCCGGGTCTTCCTCATTCAGACACTGGGTTGTTACCTTCTTTCCCACGGTAAGAATCGTAACTTTCGTTTTCTCCGGAAGTCTGCTGATTTTTTTTAGAAGATCTTTTTTTGCCGTTTCCAGCCTTGTATCACTTCCGTCATAGATGGCATTCATACTCCCCGTACAATCCACCACATAAACCTGTTTTTCAGATTCATTTTTATGGGCAGACAAGATCGGCATACAAAATGCCAGAATAAACAAAAGAACGGCTGCAATCTGCAAATACATCAAAATCTGATTTTTAAACCGCTCCCACGGAGAAGAAGATTCCATGTTTTTATAGGCCTCACGCCATAAATATAAAGAGGATACTTTCTGATCCTCTGCCTTCTGCTTCAACAGATAAAGCAGGATAATTCCGGGTATGAGCACCAACCCGAATAGCGGCCACAGATAAGTAAGCTGCATGAACGATTCTCCTCCTCTCTATCATCTAGTTTGACGGGATCTGCCGCTGGTAATCATATAACAGTTTCGTAAGCGGATCACTGCTTTCACAAAATATATAAGACGCCTGACAGCGTTTGGACAATTCTCTCATATGATCCAGAAAACCGGACAGAGTCCGTTCATATTGCTCCAGAACACCATGGTTTACGGTCACTCTCATTTCCTTTCCATTTTCGCTGTCAATCAGATTGCAGTGCCCCTCCTGTTCCGGGTGCAGTTCTTCTTTTGCTAAAATCTGAACGAGAATCACTTCCTGCTTCTGAAACGCAAGAAACCGGAGTGCCTCTTCCAGACTTTCACACTCAAAAAAGTCGGAAATCAGGATTACCGTTCCCCTTCTTCCAAACGAATGGTTCCGAAGCTCCTTGTTCCAGTCTGTCACCCCGCCGGATGGCACCTCTTCCAGATACTTTAATACTTTCTGAAAGGCCTGGCGTCCGGTAATTCCGGATACCCGGCTGTCTTTTTGTCTTCCGGATGGATACAGGTACATGCGGTCCAGATTCTCCAGCACCATATAAGAAAACATGGCAGCCGCTTTGCGCGCCTGGTCATATTTGGAAGTTTCCCCGTAATTCATGGAATCCGAAGTGTCAAAAAAAATGTGAAACAAGCCTTCCTTTTCTTCCATGAATAATTTGACGAAAAAACGATCCATTCGTCCATAAGCATTCCAGTCAATCCGGCGGATGTCATCCCCGAGCATATACTCCCGGAAATCTGAGAATTCCACACTGCTTCCCTTGGCAGAAGATTTTCTCCCACCATTCATGGCAGAATTCATTCTCTGCTTTGTAAACAGCTTCGCATGGGACAACTGGGAGAAAAATTCAGCATCAAACAGATTTTTTGCCATTCTTTTTCACTTCCTCCACAAGCTTTGCAATGACCTCATCCGGTGTAATGTTTTCGGATACCGCATCAAAATTCAAAATAATCCGGTGGCGCAGAGCAGGATATACGACGGCATCCACATCTTCAAATGCCACATTATACCGGCCTTCTAACAGTGCTCTTGCTTTTGCAGTAGTAAAAATTGCCTGGGCAGCTCTCGGACTTGCCCCGCATGCCAGGTATTTCTTTGCCGTTTCGGTTCCTTCTTCCGTCTCCGGGTGGGTTCCTGCCACTAAAGACAGCGCATATCCGGCAACTGCATCGGCAATCGGCACATCTTTTACAATCCGGCGCATACGAAGCAGTTCTTCCCCGGTTAACACCGGTTCAATCACGGGTGACTGGTTTGTAACGGTAAGATCCATGATTTCCTTTAGTTCGGATATCTTTGGAAAAGAGATCAGTATCTTAAATAAAAAACGGTCTAACTGGGCTTCCGGAAGTGGGTACGTTCCCTCGTTTTCAATTGGGTTCTGGGTTGCCAGCACCATAAATGGCTTCGGCAGTTCATAGGTTTTCTTTCCCACCGTTACCGTCTTTTCCTGCATAGCTTCCAAAAGTGCCGCCTGGGTCTTTGGCGTGGCACGGTTGATCTCGTCAGCCAGCACCAGATTGGCAAACACAGGACCTGCCTCAAATTGAAACTTGTTTTTTCCCTCTTCCTTTAAGATCAGGTTTGTTCCGGTTACATCCGCCGGCATCAGATCCGGAGTGAACTGGATTCTTGAAAACTGTAGTGACAACGACTGCGCCAGTGTTTTTACAAGCTGGGTTTTTCCAAGTCCCGGCACACTTTCCAACAGCACATTTCCATCCGCTAATACCGCCAGAAGCACCTGCCGGATTACATCCTTCTGACCGATGATTCCTTTGGCAATCTCCTCCTCACACTGTTTGATTTTTCCTGCCACCTGCATAATCTCTTCCTGCATAGCTGATCTCCTTCCTCGTTACTCTATTTCCCAATTCCATCAAAATAGGACTGTACAATACTCTTCATTCCCGCCGGGACTTTATTCTGGCTGATTTTTGAATAGGCCTTCTGCTGGTAAGAGCCAAGCACCTGGTCAAAGCTTACTTTTTTCCCATCCCATGCAAGACCATTCTGGGACTGCTGCTTTGTAGAGCTTCCGGTACCGGACTGGCCAGTCAGATTTCCATCGGAACCCTGGGTTCCAACCGTAATCTGCTCCGGGTTCTCGGACAGATTCTGGTTTGTCTGTACCCCGTTTTTACTTCCGGTATTCCATCCGGTTCCATTTCCACTGCCGCTTCCGCCCTGGCCATTTCCGCTGCCACTTCCGCCCTGGCCATTTCCACTGCCATTTCCGTTGCCATTTCCGCTGCCCGAACCATTCGAACCATTCGAGCCGTTCGAGCCATTTGAACCATTGGAACCATTCGAGCCATTGGAACCGTTCTGGCCATTCTGGCCGTCCCCGCCGTTTTCCCCGGACGAACTGCCAGACTGGTTCTCTCCGTTCTCTCCTTGCTGGTTCTCTCCCGACTGGTTTGCTTCTTCCCCGGACGTGGAGCTGTCTTCTCCACCCTGGGAGACTCCGGCAGTTCCGGAAGAACTCTCATTTCCCGGCTGCCCCGATTGTCCGGAATTCTGTGCAAGGGTTGTTGCTTTTATCTGCTCCGCTTCCTGCTTTGATAAAAGCCCTGTGTCTGCTGCGGCAGAAAGCAGGGAATCGGCTTTTTCCTGTCCGCCTGCCTTTGCTGCATCCACTGATGCCATTGATACTTTTGTCTTCAAGCGGTCTGAAGCTTTCTCCAGATCCGAAACCGACTCCGCCTGCCCGATCTCCTTCATCGCCTGGGCAAGCAGTGCCTCTAATTCTTTTGCGGTCTGGGCATCCAGGGTTCCTTCCTCCACCTGTTTTTCCAGCTGTTTCTTTGCTTCCTCCAGTTTTTCTTTTTCTTTCTCCTTCTTCTCGGACAGTTCATGCAAAAGCTTCGCTTCCTCCTTCACAGGAGATGGAATAAGACTGGCACTGATTCCAGACACGGAAAGAAACAGAATGGTAAGCCAGAGATAAGCCGGAATCCGGAACCGGATCAGCTGTTTGATATCGGCCCGGCGGATGTGGTACAGGGCATCCTTTTTTAATAAAAGTGCCATATCTGACTCTGCCCCTGTAAGCTCAAGGGCAGTCTGTATCCGTTCTTTCATTCCTGCCTGATCGAGCGTACGTGCTGCACGCCGGATTCCCGGAAAACGAACGAGAGACCAGACAAGAAAAAACAGGGTAAAGCCAAGAAACAGACAGACTGCAATCATTGTGGCGGAATAAACCGGTATTACAAATGCAAGTAATAAAACAACAATTCCGGCAGCCAGCCCTGCAATCATTCCATATAACAGACTGGTTACAACCTGTATCTGTTCTATACGAACCCGGACTTTCCACAAAGCCTTCCGGATATCCTGGTCAATCCCCTGCATTTTTCTCATTCAGACACACTTCCTTCCACGCCTGCATGCCCCATTTTTTTCTGGGCTTTTCTTGCTTTTTTCTGCTTCTTTTTATTCTGGTAATGAGTAGGATTCAGTTTCCGTGCGGCAAACAACAGTACAAGCAGGGACAACGCCATCTGACAGACCGTTGCAAACAAGCCCCAGTGATTCTGAAGAAATGCCGGTGTTTTTTTACAAAGCTCTCCAATGGTAATTCCAAGAATCCAGTTTTCATGATAACCTCCGAAAATAAAATCCACATAGGAGATTAATGGGTTAAACAGTAACAGATAGGCAAATGGTCCTGCAGTAGCCACATAATTGTCTACATCATAATGATTCTGGTGATCCAGTGCATATGCCACCAGTGTAATCACAAGCGTTCCAAAGCAGAGGAATACGATCATCAGGTAAGTAATGACGGTAGCCGGCATAGTCCGCTTAAATAAGGTGGAAAACAGAATTCCAAACGAACCGATATAGATTGCCGAAGTAATGCACATGAGGATTAATTTTAAAAGCTCTATCACGGAAGCACCACCAATGCTGAAAATAATCGACAGAATCGGCAGGCTGGATATTACTAAGAGAATAATCAGGCTGATGGACGATAACAGTTTTCCGATGACAATCTGAAATGGTTTCATTTTTGTCGTAAGTAAAATCTCTAATGTCTGGCGTTCCCTCTCCCCGGAGATGGCTCCGGAAGTATAGGACGGTACTAAAAATAACACAAGGGCATATTCAAGTGTCATCATCCCACGAAATACATTTAACAGGATGGAATAACTGAAACTGCTGTAATCTGCCATATCAATCGTCAAATAATACGCTAACAGGCTGATTCCCGCCAGAAACAGATTGTATAGCATGACAAAGATTGCTGTTTTCCATGTCCGCATATTTAGTTTCAGTTCTTTTTTATATACTGGATTAATGATACTTCTCATGCCTGCTCCTCCTTCTTTAACACCTGTGTCATGCCTTCTTTCTGCGCCGTTTTTCCGGTAATCTCCATAAAGATTGATTCCAGATTCCCGTCTGCCTGATGGAAATCACAGACAGAAAGATTCTGTTCCAACAGATATTTTAAAAACTGCGCCTGCTCTGTCTGATCTCCCTTCAGGATAACCGAGATATGTTCATCGGTATAAGAAACACTCTGAACAAGTGGATTTTCTTTTATGATCTTAAGGGCTTTCTCCCTTTCGTCGAGTATTTTAATAATAATTGGCTGTGACTCATTCAGACGGCATGTAATGTCATCCACACTTCCCTGGATAACCAGATGCCCTCTCTCTACAATGGCAATCTGGCTGCACATTTCGGCCAGCTCCGGCAGAATATGGGAACTGATTAATATGGTTTTCCCCATTTCCCTCAGATTCCGCAGAATCTCTTTCATCTCAAACCGTGCTCTTGGGTCAAGACCGGATGCCGGTTCGTCTAAAATCAAGAGATCCGGGTTGTGAACTAAACTTCTGGCCAGACAGAGACGCTGTTTCATACCACGGGACAGAGTATCTACATAACAGTCCTCTTTCCCAGACAGATTCACCAGTTCCATTAGTTCAAGAGACAGGCTTCTTGCCGCCTTTCCATTAATCCCGTAAATGGAGGCAAAGAATTCCATGTATTCAATTGCCTTCAGATTATCGTACACCCCGAAGAAGTCCGGCATATATCCAATCTTTCCTTTTAGCTTCCGGCTGTCCAGCAAAAGATTCTCCCCGTCTAACAATACTTCACCGGAATCTGCGGAGAGAAGCCCTGCAACAATCCGCATCGTTGTCGTCTTGCCTGCACCATTTGGTCCTACAAATCCAAACAGCTCTCCCTCCTCAATGGTCATAGACATATCATTTAATGCCTGGAATTTTCCAAATTTCTTATTCAGATTCTTAATCTCTAACATTTATTCCGCCTCCCTTAATAACGATAATACCGGAAGCCCAATATCCATATTGTGCGCCTTCGACTCGTCCCGTTCATAAAACAAGGTCAGTTTTCCGTCCTTGTCAATATATTTCTTTATATCCAGTATTTTTTCTTCCCCGCTTTTAAATAGTTCGATCTTTTTTCCACTCTCGTCCAAAGTATATATTTTGCCCTCAAAACGGGTATAATACTGAGCCGACTGTTTTCCAAGCTCTGGGTTAAATGCTTCCAGATAGGCCAGTTTGTCTGGAAGATTTGCTTTGTCAAACCGGTACACAGCTGTCACATTCTGGGACATGGAACGGTATGTAGCACTGGAAACCCCCAGGTCTTCTAATCTTCCAACAAGATAAGAGTCAATGGAATCTTCCAGAGTCATTTTTTGATATGTATGGGTAATGTCAAGAGGGAGCACCACCATCCGGATTCCATAATTTTCAATTCCAAGCTCCGAGATAATCGTTCCGTTGGAGGAATCTTTCCTCTCTTCTTTTGTAAAACCAATCAGGAAATCTCCTTCTGTCATCCAGGAAGCATTATTCGTGCTAAAATAATAGCTCAATGCATTATATTTTTTATATAGATCTTCATACCGCTCATCGCTTGGACTCATGGAATAATATGAGCCGCCAGCCATTGTTTCATATACATCTCCTGATACATAGAGGCTGTCACTATTGTATATATGTTGTGTTTTCTTTGTCGGAAGCTGGGCTGTTCCACCATCTGCCAGATCTCCTACAAAATATAATTCATTTCCTGCATATACGGTTACATTTTCCAGATTATAGCCAAGCTGGTTGGTAATGCTTCCGGTTGTTTTAAGCTGGTCACAGGTCAGATCATACGAAACGCTTCCCTTCTCTTCTGACACGGATTCATCCTTAAAACAAGTCCAGGAAAAAATATCTTTATGATTGAGAATCAGCTTGCTTACATCGGCTCCCATAACCATACCGGTCTTGTAATTACTAAAGTCTGGTTTTTTCGTCGTCTGATCCCCGTAATACTCATCGGTATCCGAAAGCAAGGTGAGATTCCGGTCTGCTGCCACATGGAACTCATATTTCTTGTTTTTGGCTGCAAGAATTCCGAAAAAGGTCGTATCATTTGAAGTCAGCTGCCCTGTTCCGCTAAGCCTTGATACCGTCAGGTAGTTGGCAAATGGCTGGGTTACCCGGGTTTTTCCGCCAATCAGATAGATCACTCCGGAAAACACCAGTGCCGTTGCAGGAATTGCCAGCCACAAAAAGTTCCGTTTATCCCATTTCTTAAATACAAGATATAGAATCGGTCCTGCCACCACACAGTAGATTAACAACACAGCCGCATAATCGGATACTTTTGGAAGAAGTTTTCTGGAAAGAGCACTGATGCAGCTTCTCGCGCTGTAATAGTAGTAATCCACATTCTGCATTTCCTCATTTTCCAGCTGGTTTCTCTTAGAGGAAGACAACGAATCATAGATTTCAGAGATCATAATTGCCGCATTTTCTTTGGAATTATATTCGGTCATGGCACGTTCAAAGATAATGACATTTCCCTTTCCTTTTGCCACGGAGTAATATGGAATCACCTGATCCTCTGCTAACAGGGCACCATCCATTTCAATTACAGCCTGATTGTCTTCTCCCTCTTGTACCTTTCCGGTAAGAAAGTCATCCTGGAACCGGCGAAACACCTTCCCGCCGTTCAATCCGGTTCCCATAACGAGAGAGCCTCCCTGCTCAATCCATTTTTTCAATGTCTCATACTGCTTTTCTGAGAGTGTGGAGGAGTCAAAATTATCCATGACAATCACATCCAGACAATCCAGCATTTTCTCCTCTTCCGGGAACGTCTTTGCTGTCAGTTCAAAGGTCTGGAGACTTTTTTTATCATTCAGATAAGAAAGTTCTTCCGGCTGGTCGCTTAACAAACCGGTAAAGGCAACAGCAGACGAGCCTTTCACCGAAAGAGTCAGCTTTGTCCCGGCGATTTCTTTGTCATCTTCCATGATTCTTGCATAGATCGTGTTATTAATGAAATCAAGAAAAACCGGGATCTCTACCGTTTTGGTTTCCCCTGCTGCTACAGACACCTGCCGCCCAAACATGGTGTTCGAATCATTCTGCCGGGATACCAGTATCTGGAGTTCTCCTTCAAAATCATTTCCCTGGTTTTCCACGACAGCCCTTACAGGCAGATTCCTGCCATATTTTGCATAGTGGGAAAACCCGTATTCAATCGTTACCGTAAGCCCCTGCTCTGTTGTCAGGACAACGTCTTTGTTTTTGTTGTCCGCGGCTTCCACCGGCGTAACTACACCTGCTGCCGTCATTACGATAAGTGCCGCCAAAAGCACTCGGCTTATTATTCTCTGTATTTTTCCATACTGTTTCATTCTCATACTCCTTTGCCCTTAGATTCGTGCATACTTTTTTACGAATAAAATAGTAGCATAGGAGTATTCTTTTAGTCCTTACAAAATGCTTACAAAATTTTTAAACTTCTTCCTGCGATACAGGAAGCACGATATGAAATACCGTTCCTTCATCGCCAGAACTCACTTCGATCGAACCGTGGTGCATCTCTACAATCCGTTTTGTAATCGCAAGTCCAAGTCCCGTTCCTCCGGTATCCAGGGAACGGGAAGTTTCCACCCGGTAAAAGCGGTCAAAAATGTGCTGCAGATCCTCCGGCGGAATTATTTCTCCGTAATTTATCATGTAAAAATGAATTTTTTGTGATATAGATAGATGAATCCGGATCACTTTCCCATTCCGTCCGTATTTAACCGCATTGGAGAACAGGTTTGCAATCGCCCTTGCCATTTTTTCTCCATCTGCTTCTATCATAATGGAAGATTCCTGATGATGAAAATCCACGGTTAATCCGGCTTCTTCCATGCTCGGATAGAATTCTTCAATCATCTGGTTGATAAACTGCACCATATCCATCGAACTTAACTTCAAGGCAACATCACTGAACGAATACTTCGTATAGCTGAACAGATCCTCCAGCATTCCTTCCAGGCGTCTGGATTTCTGATATGCAATCTCAATATATTTCTTTCGTTCTTCCGGGGAAGCATGTCCTTCGCCTGCTGCCAGCTGCAGGTATCCGATAATCGAAGTCAGCGGAGTACGCAGATCATGTGCCACATTGGTAATCAGGGAATTCTTTGCCATTTCATTCTGCCGTTCACTCTTTATGACATAATCAATCTTTTCAATCATCTTGTTTAATCCCGCTGCAATATTGGCAAATTCATCATCTCCCGGGATATCGATTCTCGTCTCATACGCTCCCTCCGTCACTTCATAGATACATTGGGAGATCTTCTTTAAGTGCCGGGCATATTTTTTCGTAAGCAGAAGAAAATAAAAGATAAACAGAGCAATTGCCAGCGTGACAAAAAGCACCATACCAACAATATATACCGGCTTTGGTCCTCTCTGAACCATTCCGTACTGTTTTTTCTGGTATCGGTTCTGATCCGGGGCTGCCTCTTCTTTTACCGGTTCTTTGAACTTCTCCCCTTCTTCCACCACAGCGTTCCGGCTCATGATATGAACCAGATATCCGGCTCCTGCCACTGCTCCCAGCGTAAGTGCAGTCAGAAGAATACTTAGGAAACAGCAAAATATAATCTCTACCTGAAAGCTTTTCCAGATATTCCGCTTCATCTGTTTTCACCCGGCTTTCCATACACATCACTAACCAACTTTATATCCTACACCCCATACCGTTTTAATGATTTTTGCATTCCGGGAATTCAGTTCAATCTTCTCCCGGATTCTTCTGATATGTACCATTACGGTATTATTTGCCTCAATCATCTCTTCATGCCACACTTCCCGGAAAATATCTTCGGTACTGTACACCTGTCCGGGATGGCTTGCCAGAAGATACAGAATATCGAACTCAATTGGCGTCAGCTTTACCTCTTTGCCATACACAATTACCTGATGGCTTGCCCGCCGGATTGTGAGATATTCCATATCCACATCTTTGTCCGCCCCGTTTTCCTGACCGCTTCCCGGATTCAGGGTTGTATAGCGTCTTAACTGGGACTTTACCCTGGCCATCAGTTCAAGCGGGCTAAAGGGCTTAATCACATAATCATCTGCTCCATTGGCAAGTCCAAGGATTTTATCCATGTCGGTTGATTTTGCACTCAAAAAAATAATCGGGATTGCACTTTTTTCCCGAATGCGCTTGCACATCTCCATGCCGTCCATGCCGGGCATCATAATATCCAGAATGGCCAGTGAGATGTCATTTTCTTCGAAAAGCTTCAGTCCTTCTTCTGCCTGATTTGCCTTTCGCACCTGGTATCCGTCGCTGACGAGGTGAATCTCTACCAGGTCTGCAATCTCTTTATCATCATCCACTACTAATATTGTTTCATTCATAATTGATATCCCCTCTTTCGTGTCAGAACTACAGGTATGCTCCAAGTATATACATTAACAGGAAAAGCACTGCAAGAAGCCCGTTTCCTCCAATTCCAAGCACCGGAAACCGGTAATGAAGCTCCTGCTTTGTCTGGATGCTTTTGATTCCCAGATAGAGTCCGAAAAGGCTTGACAGAAATGCCAGCATTCCAAGCACCCCTACACACATCGTACCATTTCCCCTGTTTTGAAATGACAGATAGCATGCTGTAAAGAATAAAACAAGCGTCAGAATCTCAAGCCCCACTGAAGCGATTGCTTTCGGTGGATGGATTTTATCTGTGAATTTATAGTTGGAACTTCTCTTTTTTTCTCGATCCATGTTTTTTTCCGTCCTTCTTTGTATGAAATAAAACACCTAAAAACGTTTTCCGTGTGAGCCAGTATAGTATATATCCCAATATGCCCCCGGAAACATTCAGAATCATATCATCCACATCAAATATTCCCACGCCAAACATCAGCTGTATCAGTTCAATTGATACGGTAAACAAAGAGGCAGAGACAAATAATACGAAAAAATTCTTCTGCCTGCTGCTGATGATGGGAAGAAAAAAACCAAATGGCATAAATGCCACAATATTTAACACAAAATTTACGATAAAATAACGGATGGAAGACCATTTATGATAGAGTAATCCGTGCTTTAACAGCCAGACTGACCGGTTTATTTCCTGAAACGGTACAAGATTGGCGGAGGATACTCTTCCGCTCCTTCCAAGCTCCTCGCTGATAAACAGGAAATAGACCAGACCAATCATATACAGTCCGAATCCCAACCATGCGGCATGTTTTACAAACCGTCTATGCTCCTTTTTCATATGACTGCTCCCTGATGTTATTTCATATACTTTTTCAATGCAGATGCAGATATGGAGTACATCTGATAGGCACCCCTGTAATCTGTGGCTCCTATGAGTATTTTATTCGTTTTCTTATGATAGGATACCAGATACATATAGGAAGACGGTCCCTTCACTTTGTAATAATGTTTAAAATTATCGGTAGATAACAGAAGCTCATTCTTTGTACTGCCGTAAGTACACACGGATAACGTTCCGCTGCTGCAATCATCGGACGTCTTTAACTGGTTAAAATCCAGATTCGTGGAATATTTTGTATAGGTTGCACCGTTATCGGATGACAGATAGGCATTTCCTGCCACATTCAGAATAAAATAATTCTTTCCGGCAAAAGATCCCCACCAGTCTGTCTTTTTGCTTGTATAAGAATACAGCTTCCGGACAACTGCTTCACTCTCCGGTTCCTCTTTACCGGCTTCCATGCCATACATGGTAATTTTCTGCTTCTTACTGTCTTTGATTCCTAATTCGGTGCAGAATAGAAATCCTTTCTCCTCTTCCAGAGCGTACACTTTTGCATAGTTATCGTTTGTCCCACTTTGGAACGAAACCGGAACATAGGTCTTAAAATCCGTTGTTTTATAGTAAGCATAGTGCTGCTTATACTTAGCATCATAAGTGTAACACTTTACTACCGCCTCATCACCGGATACCGCCAGACTGAAGTCATTGAGAATAGCACCTTTCTCCGGTTTCGTATAGGCGGTCCAGCTCTTTAAGTTTTTCGACAGATAGATCTTGTAACCGCTTTCTTTTCCATTCGTATTCGTAAACAGCACAAACGTGCTTCCCATTTTATATAATTTTGCCTGGTTGGAAAAATCCGTGATATTCTTTGTCACATAGCTTTTGATATGGACACCATCCTTTGTGGCAAGGATATAGAGCTGATGCCCCTTTTTCCCTTCAGCAGACAGGCTGCTTTTATAGGTTCCAAGGATATAGAACGTTCCATCCAGTTCGCAGATGCTTCCCACATCCACCTTGTCCTCCTGTGCCACACCATGCCCTTTATTTCCGGATAATTTCTTAATATAAGGTGTGAGATCCTTATTCGCAAACTTCACGCCGTCTTTCGTATAAGAAAGCATGACTTTTACTTTCCCATCTTTCGTATACAGGTAAGAATATGGATCATTAAATCCAAGCACCATTGTATATTTCTCATTCGATTCCATGCCCCAGATATTCGAAGCCTTTATTCCCGTACAGGTCTTATAAGCTATTTTTTTCGTTACGTTCTTTCCGGACAGTCCCGCTGCACATACCGAAACAGAACTTTCAAATATTAGAATTCCCGCCAGCAGCACACCGGCCATGCGATAAAATAATTTCATAATAAAAATCCCCTTTTGAATAATCGTACTATCCAAAGGGGATTCTGTCAATTCCATTTTTCTTCAATTATGAGCGAAGCTCAATATCGAGTTCCTTTAACTTATTAAGGATTGCCTCCATCCGCTCGTTCACATCTTTCTCCTCAAGCGTACGGTCACTTGCACGGAAGCTGATGGAATAAGCCACCGATTTATAACCTTCCTTGATCTGGCTTCCTTCATATACATCAAATAAATGATAGCTTTCAAGAAGCTTTCCGCCGCCTTTGCGGATGATTTCCTCTACCTGGCCTACCATGATCTCTTTTTTCATTACCATACTGATATCACGGGTTACTGCCGGATATCTGGCAATTCCGGAATACTTAATCTCAAAGGAAGCACGACTGATGATCTCCGGCATATCAAGCACAGCAATATATGCACGTTCTCCGATTCCATAAGTATCCAGCACATCCGGATGTACTTCGCCCAGATACCCAATCAAAGTTCCTTCATAATAGATATCTGCCTGGCGTCCCGGATGAAGATACGGTCTGCCTGCATTCGGATCATACGTCTTGATTTCGGTAAGCCCGATTTTTTCTACATATTCCTCTACGACACCTTTCAGGTCGAAGAAGTCACCGCTTCCATACATGCCAAGGGTCAGCTGGGTTCTCTCATCCGGCAGTTCGGTAAGGGGAAGTGCCTTCGGAATGTAGATATTCCCCAGTTCATACAAACGGGTATCTTTATTTCTACGGTTGTAGTTGGTGGCAAGAGAGGTAAGCATACCATTTAAGGTGGAAGTACGCATAATGCTGTAATCTTCTCCCAGCGGATTGGAAATGACGATACACTGTCTTGCCGGATCATTTTCCTTTAATTTTAATTTGTCAAACACTTTCGGACTCTCAAAGGAATACGTCATCGCCTCTGAAAAGCCGAACTGCTCTGCCACATTCCTTGCAATATTTTCCATACGCAGCTTAAAGGAAAGCTTCCCACTTGTAGCAGATGTATTTGGCAGCGTAGTCGGAATCTTATCATATCCGTAGAAACGGGCAACTTCCTCTGCCATGTCTGCCATACAATGAAGATCCTGTCTCCAGGTTGGCACGGTAACCATCCGTTTTTCTTCATCCACCACAAGATCAATCTTCCGGAAATATTCCACCATTGTTTTTTCATCAATGTCGGTTCCAAGAAGCTGGTTGATCTTATCCGGATCGTAAGCTACCTGATTCGGCTCTTTTACATTTGGATAGACATCCACGCATCCGCCTACCACTTCTCCGGCACCTAATTCCTCAATTAACTGGCAGGCACGGTTGATGGCTTCCATGGCTGTATTCGGGTCAAGACCTTTCTCGAATTTTGCCTGGGCGTCAGTACGCATACCCAGTTTTTTACCGGACAGGCGGATGTTCGTACCGTCAAAGCAGGCTGCTTCAAACAGCATGGTCTGGACTTCATCCGTAATCTTGGAATTCTCACCGCCCATAATTCCGGCAATCCCAACCGGTCCCTGTCCGTCACAGATCATCAGCATACTGGAATCAAGACTGCGCTCCTGTCCATCCAGAGTCTCAAATACTTCTCCATCCTTTGCACGGCGCACAATGATTTCGTGATCTGCAATCTTATCCAGATCATAGGAGTGCATTGGCTGTCCGTACTCTTCCATGACATAGTTGGTAATGTCTACTACATTATTGATCGGGCGGATTCCGCAGGCAGCCAGACGTCTCTGCATCCATTCCGGTGATGGTGCCAGTTTAATATTTTTTACAACGCGGGCTACATAGCGGGAGCACAGATCGGTGTCTTCGATGGATACCCGGATATAATCACTTGCTTTTTCGTGGTTACCAGTTTCCTTTACTACCGGAGGCTTAAACTCCTTCCGGAACGTAGCGGCTGCTTCTCTTGCAATTCCAATTACGGAGAAACAGTCTACCCGGTTTGATGTAATCTCATATTCAAATACGGAATCCCTTAAGCCTAACAGTTCCGGCACATCAGCGCCAATCTTAGCATGTTTATATTCCGGATTATCACTTAAAATGTATAATCCGTCCGGATCTGCATCCGGATAAAAATCCTTAGAAGAACCAAGCTCATCAATGGAACACATCATGCCATAGGACGGAACGCCTCTTAATTTTCCCTTCTTAATCTTAATTCCATCCGGATGGGGATCACTGTCATGGGCACTGGCTGCCACCCGTCCGCCGTCTAACACAACCGGCACAAGAGCACCTTCTCTTACGTTTGGCGCACCCGTTACAATCTGCACTTCTTCATTTTCACTAACCTGCACCTGGCAGACAACCAGCTTATCTGCATCCGGGTGCTTTTCGATTTTATTAACCCGTCCAACAACGATTTTCTCAAGGTTTTTATCCAGACGCTCAAACCCTTCTACCTTTGTTCCGGTCAGCGTCATGGCGTCGGTATATTCCTGATCCGTACAGTCCAGATCCGGAACGTACGCTTTAATCCAGGATAATGGTGTATTCATTCTGATTCCTCCTTATCATTCCTTTACGCTCAATACGGTTTATTACTCAGAACTGCTTTAAAAATCTGGTATCGTTTTCATAAAGCAGACGCATATCATCTATCTCATATTTTAAAAGTGCGATACGCTCCAGACCTACGCCAAAGGCAAATCCTACATATTCTTCCGGATCAATCTTGCTCATCTCCAGCACATGTGGATGAACCATGCCGCAGCCAAGAATCTCAATCCAGCCGGAACCTTTACAGAAACGGCACCCTTTTCCACCACATTTAAAGCAGGATACATCCATCTCCGCACTTGGCTCGGTAAATGGAAAATGATGCGGACGGAATTTTACCTTCGTCTCTGGTCCAAAGATTTCTTTTGCAAATTCTGCCAGTGTTCCTTTCAGATCTGCAAATGTTACATTTTTATCAATTACCAGTCCTTCAACCTGATGGAATGACGGAGAGTGGGTTGCATCCACTTCATCCGAACGGTATACCCGTCCCGGGGCAATCATACGGATCGGCACTTTTCCTTTCTCCATCTCATGAATCTGGGTGGAAGAAGTCTGGGTGCGAAGCAGAATGTCACTGTTGATATAGAACGTATCCTGTTCATCCTTCGCCGGATGATTGGCCGGAATATTCAATGCTTCAAAGTTATAGTAATCATATTCCACTTCCGGACCTTCCACAACTTCATAACCCATGCCCACAAAAATACGCTCAATCTCTTCAAGTGCAATGGTGTTCGGATGACGGTGTCCTACCATTGGCTTCTTCGCCGGCAGCGTCACATCAATGGTTTCCGCTTTCATCTTTTCCTCACGGATTGCTTTTGCAAAAGCCTGTTTCTTTTCCTCCAGTTTTTCTTCGATGACAGCCCGTGCTTCATTCACTAACTGTCCTACCTTTGGACGGTCTTCCGGTGCAACCTCCTTCATGGATTTTAAGATGGAAGTCAGTTCACCCTTTTTCCCTAAAAAGGATACACGGATCTCATTCAGCTTATCGAGTTCCTTGGAACCGTTGATCTGCTCTAATGCATCATCCATGATTTTCTGCAATTTTTCCTTCATGTGAATCTCCTTTCTTTTTACCTGCAACCCGCTGGTATCATAAAAAATCCCCTGCTCCACTTTCGTGTAACAAGGGTTTGCTTTTATACACGTTCCACGCTTTTTTCTCATCTGACATTCTATCACACTCTTATTCTTCCGTCAAATCCTCCGCTTTAATGAGCATCATTTCTTCAATGGAACTGCATGGAATCCTCATTACCCGCCCTGCCTGATTCGTCACGGCACGATCCATCAGATTGCGGACTTCTCTGGCATTGGCAAAGTCTTTTCCCGATTTTAGCCGGAGATTCCGGATAACGGTTCTTGCCTTTTCCTCTGCTGAGTCTTCCAGGACATAGTCTGCTGAGGCAAGCATGGATTTTAAAATGGATAACAATTCGTCTTCCTTATAATCTTCAAAAAAGATAAACTTATTAAAGCGGGAGCGAAGTCCCGGGTTCGATGAGAGAAATCCTTCCATCAGATCCGGATAGCCCGCCACGATGACAATAAACTCTTCCCGGTGGTCTTCCATCATCTTCAGAAGCACATCTACCGCCTCCTGCCCAAAATCTCCTTCCTGCTTAGAATTCGTAAGGGTATAGGCTTCGTCGATAAACAGGATTCCGCCAAGGGCAGACTCTACGACTTCCTTTACCTTTCCAGCCGTCTGCCCCATGTATCCGCCTACCAGCCCGGCCCGGTCCACTTCCACCAGATGCCCGACTTCCAGTATCCCCAGTTCCTTATACATCTGCGCCAGCTTTCTTGCCACAGTTGTTTTTCCGGTTCCGGGATTACCGGTAAACACCAGATGCATTCCCATAGGTGGAAGCTTCAGACCATTCCGCTTCCTTAAGTTCCGCATCTTCATCAGGTCAATCAGGCTGTGCATCTCTCTTTTTACCCCGCACAGTCCGGTCATATCATCCAGTTCTTTCAGAAGACCTGCCAGTTTCTCGTCCGGTTCTGTGAAGGAGGAACGGTCTTCTCTCGTTCGCTCTTCCCCCGGATTCATCCCAAAACAAGGAGATTCCTTACTGATAATATAGTTTCGCACCGTTTCAAAGTAGCGGCTGAATGCTTTCAATTCCTGGTCAAGCGGGGTTCCGCTTGCCGCAATCATCTCTTCCCCGGCTTCCTTAAACAGGCGGTAAATCTGTCTTGTTTTGCTAAGGCACTCTGTACTCATGGACGGCATACTGCTCTCCGCTGCCGCACAGAGTTCAAACACTCTTGGCACCGTCTCTGCAAAGGTTTCCTCCTCCAGCCCATTTGCCGCAATATATTCTTCAAAGTCTTTTGTCGTAAGATGGGTTCGAAAAAACCGGTTCAGCCACACTACTTCATCAATGTTGCAAAAGCCGTCTGACTTTGATAAAAAGCCAAGGAGATGCATGAGATCCTGCTCCATGCTCTTCATCGGCTCCCCTTTTTCCATCGTGCGCCCGCCGTCATATCTGGCAAATTCCATACAGATATCCCGCGCCTGCTGCCATAGTGTATATAATTGGTCACTCATCTATGTATTTCTCCTTTTTCGCAAGTTCCATTCTCTGTCCCCATTATAGAATAAAAAGCCCATAATAGCAAATCGTTCTAAAACCATGTATCTAAAAAAAGTAACCGTTCAGCCGTGACGAGTGCACAGCCGCCGGAAGCATGCAGAATATCAGGTACCATGAAATACCCGCTTTCGCTCCATTGAACACGTAGCGGTACTAAGGTTTTGCAAAAACGCAAAACCAAGTGCCGACGTGTTCAAAGGGATATTTCATGGTACCTGATATTCAACATGTTTCCGGCGGCTTTACGCTCGTTACGGCTGAACTGTTATGCTGGCAATGATGGAGCGATAAATTTATGTCTCCAGACCAATTACTTCACAACCGCTTCTAATCTATCGTCTTTTACGACAATCTCCAGCACATCCTGTGGTTTTACCTCATCAC
>JAQXIP010000077.1 GCA_029007845.1 Clostridiales bacterium | reverse complement strand
AGCAGCATAATCCACACATATACCTGTTTCATATAAAGATCAATTGCACTTAAGCTTTCCTTCTCCTGCTTTATTTCATTCTGCATGTTCATCACTCCTGTCATTTTGTCCGAATTAAAGTGTTTTTCCCCTTAACTTATGGTAATATTATACAATGCCAGTTTTTTTTAACCAGTCAAAATCCATTGAACGGTCATTATCACCAGTTTAACGGTTCTTGCATTTTGTAGAAAATTGTGAAAAGATAGTTTTAATCCACTTCATGGGAGGTCGATGAATATGAACCTGATTAAAAAATATTGGGATTCCGTATATATCTATATATTACTTCTAATACCCGGCTGCTGCATGTGTGCCGGCCTTTTTTGGAGCACATGCAAAATACTAGGCTATTATCCGAATTTATCCTGGGGCAAAATCGCTTTTTTTGATTTCACCCAGCTTATTTATCTTGTCATTGCCATCTATTTTATTTATTTGAACAAAAAGTATCCAGACTATATTTTAAGTCATTTGTTTTATGTGAAATGTTACATCAGCATTGCATTATTTATCCAGTATAATTTTATCATGATTTTATTTCCATCTACTTATGTATGGGGATGCACCTTCCTCTTTTTTGCCGTTTCCGTACTCTTTTTTGACCTGAAGATGATGGTGGCAGATTCGATCCTCTATCTGCTTTCCCTGCTGGCAGCCCATCTTTTGAATCCCGAGGCCTTTCTTCCAATTGATGCGCCAAATATTAAAGAGCAGATTGCCTTCCGGATCGTAATCTTATTCCTTACCCTGGTCTCTATCTATATCATTATCTATTTTGTGGAGCATTTCTTAATTCAGGCCCGGATAACAGACGAGGAAAATGTCCACCTGCTGGAAAAACAGGTGCACTATTACCAGAATGCAGAACTTTTTGACCGGGAACTCCGGAAGTTCCGGCATGATATTAAAAATCACTTTCTTTGTATGGACTATCTAATCAAACATAATAAAACAGAGGAATTAACAGAATATTTCAGCGATTTAATGCAATCCTTTGACTGTACGGAGAAGCTGTACTTTTCTGGAAGCCACATCATTGACGCAATTCTCAACTATGATTTAAACCGTTCCTGTTCCAATAAAGTGCAGACTACTGTAACCGGTTCTCTTCTGCCTGTTAAAACGGTTTCTTCCATCGATTTGTGTACACTGTTTTCCAATGTTCTATCCAATGCCATTGAAGCCGCCAATTGCTGCAGCGAATGTCATAATCCGGAGCTATCCGTACATTTCCAGTCCGGCACAAAGTATTTTTGCATCACAGTCATCAACAGTGTCTGCGATCATCAACCCAAGAAGCCAGACCGGAACCACGGATTTGGATTAACCAAAATCCGGGAAATCGTTGAAAAATATCATGGCACCTTTGAACAGACCTATTCTGACCAGCAGATGATAACAAAAATCTATCTGCCTATCTAATCAAACAGAAATATAATTGAAACTAGAATCGATAAAAGGAGATTTGATCTTATGCGAATTGCATTATGTGACGACCAAAAAACCTTATTAGAAGAGTTAAGCGGTATGATTGACCGCTTTAACGAAGATAACCAGCTTTCGGGAGAACTGATCTATTTCTCCCGCCCTGCGTCATTGTATTCTTACATGATAACTTCTTCAATCGATGTAATTATTATGGATCTGGTATTTAAAAATACAGGAGACGATGGAATTGACTGGTCAAAAAAAATACTGCGTAAGTTTCCCAATACCATCATCATTATTCTTACTGCATACGAGTCACGCTACAAGGAGGGTTATGAAGCACGTGCATTCCGCTTCATGACAAAGCCGGTTCAGGAAAAAGAATTGTTCAACTATCTATCTGCCTGCCGGAAAGAACTTCAGCTGAACGAAACAATTTCCCTTATACGTCGGGGAATCCCACAACAGATTCCTCTTCAGGACATTTTTTATCTGTCTGCCCAGTCTGGCGGAAGCGAACTCTGGACCCGCTCCGACATGTACGCCCGGGAGGAGAGCCTGCTTCAATGGGAGCAACAGCTTCCCTCCACGATTTTCTTCCGCTGCCATAAAAAATATCTGGTGAATCTAAACCATGTAACCGGATTCGACAATCATATGCTGACTCTGACAAATGGGGAGAAAATCCCAGTATCCAGAAGAAAATGGAAAGCATTTCTGACTGCTTTTATGAAGTATGATATTCAGCGGGGACGTTCTTAGTGCATCGGTTCGTAATTGAGTCGGGTTATTGCGAAACCGCTGCGCTAACCTGATTGGATACCTACTCATCATAATCAATCTCAACCAGCCGGAGTCCATGGGCTGGCGCCGTAATCCCAGCCTGCTTTCGGTCACATGATGACAGGATGTCTGGCATGTCCTCCGGGTGGATTTTCCCTGCACCCACTTGTACCAGAGTCCCGGCAATAATGCGGACCATGTTATAGAGAAATCCATTTCCCTGTACCCGGATCCGGATATGCTCCTCGTTCTGCTCCACCTCCAGACGGTATATCGTTCGCACAGTAGTCTCTACATCGGTTTTAGCCGAACAGAAGCTCTTAAAATCATGGTTTCCTACAAGATAAGCAGCGGCCTTCTGCATTCTGGGAATGGACAGCTGCTGGTGGCAGAACCAGCTATACCGGCTCTCGGTTGGAAGATTCACCGGCCGGTTTAAGATCCGGTACTCATAAGTCTTACGGCAGTCACAATGTCTCGGGTGCCAGTCGTCCGGCACCTGGTCAGAACTTTGAATCCGAATATCCTTAGGCAGATGCTGGTTCAAGGCAAACGCAAACCGCTCCGGCGGGATGGGGGAATCGGTATCGAATACTGCCACATTTCCAAGGGCATGCACACCGGCATCGGTGCGGCTGGCACCAATCACATGAATCTTTGTATGCAGCAGCTCATTGATTGCCAGATCCAGCTCCCCTTCCACTGTCCGTTTTTTCGGCTGAATCTGCCATCCACAAAAATCCGTGCCATCATAGGCTACCCGCAGGCGAATTCTCTTCATAACATCCTCCATCAAATATACAAAACATTTCCAACGACAATCACGCACACAAAATATCCCCAGATCAGAGCATAGGATATCCAGTCTTTCCTGGTGTATTTAAGCGGCTTCATCTTTGTCCTTCCTTCACCACCCCGGTAGCACCGGGCTTCCATCGCCATAGCCAGGTCATTAGCCCGCCGGAATGCCGCGATAAATAAAGGAACAATAATGGGAATCATACCCTTTGCCCGTTTGATGATCGTTCCGGTCTCAAAATCTGCTCCACGGGCAAGCTGCGCCTTCATAATCTTATCTGTCTCTTCGAGAAGGATGGGAATGAACCGCAGAGCAATGGACATCATCATGGCAATCTCATGTACGGGAACCTTTATCTTATTTAACGGGGCAAGCAGCCTCTCCATGCCGTCGGTTAACTGGTTCGGCGTCGTGGTAAGCGTCATAAGAGAAGATCCCAGAATTAACAGCACCAGACGAAATGCCATGAAAAGTGCTTTCCGGATTCCGCCGGTTGAGAGCACAATGGGACCCCAGCTCCACAGAATCTGCCCACTGGATGAGAAAAACAGGTTAAAAAATACGGTAATTCCCAGTATGACCGCAATAGGTTTTAGGCCCCGTACCATATAGGTAAACGGCACATTTGACAGATGTATCATCATTCCAAGAAAGAGAATCGCTGCCACATATCCAGAAAAGCTTTGAAAACAAAATAGAGAGACAACATAAAGAATGGTTGCCACCAGCTTCACTCTTGGATCCAGTGCATGAATCGGTGATTTCACTGAATAATACTGACCGATTGTAATATCCCTTATCATTTCCCCCGATTCTCCTTTCCCCGGTACCAGTTAAGGATTGCCTCCTTCGCCTCTGCTACCGTGGTAGCATCCTTGGCTACGGGTATCCCTGCAGTGTTTAAGTCCTGCATAACATAGGTAACTTCCGGTGCGGCAAGTCCGATTGCCTCCAGTTCCCTGTAATGGCAAAACACTTTTTTCGGTGTGTTATCCAGCACCACCTGACCCTGGTTCATTACAATCATCCGATCTACGTAATTTGCCACATCTTCCATGCTGTGGGACACAAGAATAACCGTCATATTCCGCTCTTTGTGAAGCTTCGCAATTAGATCCAGTATCTCATTCCGTCCCTTCGGGTCAAGCCCTGCTGTAGGTTCATCCAGTATTAACACTTCCGGCTCCATGGCCAGTACTCCGGCAATTGCCACACGGCGTTTCTGTCCACCCGACAGGGCAAACGGGGAAGCATCCAGCAGATCCTCGCCAATTCCAACCTGCTTTAATGCTTTGTAAGAACGCATATCCACCTCCAGCCTGGACAATCCCATGTTACCTGGCCCATATTGGACATCTTTTAATATGGTTGTCTCAAACAGCTGATATTCTGGATACTGGAATACCAGCCCCACCTTCTGGCGCAGTTTTCTCCGGTCATAGTCCGGTTCTGTGATATCCGCTCCGTTATAATAGATATGCCCGGAAGTGGGCAGAAGAAGACCGTTAAAAAGCTGTGTCAAAGTGGATTTTCCTGAACCGGTGTGACCAATCAGCCCGATAAACTCTCCATCCCGGATTGACAGACTTACCTGAACCAGTGCTTTCTGTGCCATACTGGTTCCTGCTTCATATTCATATGTGACTTGATCAAGTATGATTGACATGGCATATCCTTTCCACTGCTTCTACAAATTCCCTCCGGGTAAGTATCCCATCAGGAAGGGGCATTCCAGCCAGTTTTAATTCATAGGCAAGCTGGGTTACCTGTGGGACAGTAAGACGGAGTTTTTGAAGTTTTGGCACCTGGGAAAAGATCTCTTTGGGTGTTCCTTCCATTACTACTTTCCCCTGATCCATCACAATTACCTGGTCAGCGTCCACCACTTCTTCCATGTAATGGGTAATCAAAAGGACGGTAATATTCTCTTTCCTGTTTAATTCTTTTATCGTATCGATAACTTCTTTCCGGCCATTTGGATCAAGCATGGCAGTCGGCTCATCTAAAATGATGCATTTTGGTTTCATCGCCATGATTCCGGCGATTGCAACCCGCTGCTTCTGTCCGCCGGAGAGGTGATTTGGTGACCGGTGCCGGAATTTCCACATACCAACTTTTTTTAAGCTTGTTTCCACCCGTTTTAAGATCTGGCTTGATTCCACTCCAAGATTCTCTGGTCCGAATGCCACATCTTCTTCCACGACATTAGCCACCAGCTGGTTATCCGGATTCTGGAAGACCATACCTGCTGTCTGCCGGATCTCCCAAAGATTTTCCTCTTTACTTGTATCCATTCCGTCAACCCACAGGGCACCTTCACTGGGATACAGAATGGCATTGAGCATTTTTGCCAGTGTGGATTTACCGGAACCGTTATGTCCGAGGATCGCAACAAAATCGCCTTTCTTAATGCTCAGTTCCACCCCGTCCACAGCTCGTTTGATTCCTTCCACTTCGCCTTCTTCATTTCTCCGGATATATTCGTATACCAGATTGTCCGACTGGATCATTCCCATAACGTGTATGCCTCCAAAAAAAGAAAATGCAGACAGAGTCTGTTCGAACTCCATCTGCATTATTCACTATACTAACTCAATGAGTACTTCCATTGCAGCATCACCTTTACGCTGGCCAATCTTAACGATTCTTGTATAGCCGCCTTTGTCGTGGTCTGCATACTTTGGAGCGATTTCATCGAATAACTTATCTGTTAAGTCGATCTTCTTTGTGTTTTTCTTTCTTCCAGCTGCTTCTGCAGGAACTTCTGTTACAGAATATAATGTCTTTAACATCTGTCTTCTTGCATGTAAGCGGGAAGGTTTGTCTTTCTTTACTTCCTTCTGAACTTCATCGTATACAACAACTCTCTTGCCGTCTACCACTTCACGAACTTTTTTGCCATCCTTGTCTTTTCTGGCAACTTTTGTTGTGATTGTTACGGTATCGTAATTGTCTTTTTCTTTTACAGCCAATGTGATCAGCTTTTCAGCTATTCTACGGATTTCTTTTGCTTTTGCTTCCGTAGTAACGATCTTTCCATTATAAATCAGGGATGTAACCTGACCTCTAAGCAATGCTTTTCTCTGGTCGGATGTTCTGCCAAGTTTTCTATAACCAGCCATTTCTCTGCCTCCTTAATTAATTATCGTCGCCCAGATTCAATGATAATCCAAGCTCTTTTAATTTCGAAAGTACTTCTTCCAATGACTTACGTCCAAGGTTCCGAACCTTCATCATATCTTCAGAAGTCTTATTTGTTAACTCTTCTACCGTATTAATGCCTGCACGCTTCAGACAGTTGTAAGAACGAACGGAAAGTTCCAGTTCATCAATGCTCATCTCAAGAACTTTTTCTTTCGTATCATCCGGTTTCTCAACCATTACTTCTGCGTTCATGGCGGTATCAGATAAGTTAATGAATGAATTCAGATGCTCACTTAAGACTTTTGCCGCAAGGCTGACTGCCTCATCAGGTCCTAATGTGCCATTGGTAAATACATCTAATGTTAACTTATCAAAGTCCGTAATCTGACCAACTCGTGTATTTTCAACTGTTAAGTTCACACGCTCAACCGGTGTGTAGATGGAATCTACCGCAATGACACCGATTGGAAGATCCGGATTCTTATTCTTATCGGAACTTACATATCCACGGCCTTTTGTAATCGTCAATTCCATGTACAGTTTTGCATCTGGTGCGCTTAAGGTTGCAATAATCTGATCCGGATTCAGGATCTCGATATCAGAATCAACCTGGATATCACCAGCTTTTACCACACCTTCGCCTTCAAACTCGATATAAGCGGTTTTCGGCTCATCTGTTTCGCTTGTGTTCTTTATAGCTAAGCTCTTGATGTTCATGATAATCTCAGTAACGTCTTCCTTCACACCCGGAATCGAACTGAATTCATGCACAATACCTTCAATCTTTACCTGGCTTACTGCTGCACCAGGTAAAGAGGAAAGCATGATTCTTCTCAAAGAATTACCCAGAGTTGTACCATATCCTCTCTCAAGAGGTTCTACAACGAAACGTCCGTAAGTTTTATCTTCAGAAATCTCTGCAATTTCAATTTTTGGTTTTTCAAAATCAAACACGAATGGACCCTCCTTTTGGGTAAAAGGCACTTTTCATTATTTACTATATAACTCGACGATCAGCACTTCGTTTACAGGAACATCAATCTGCTCTCTTGTAGGGATTTCTTTTACCACGCCGGATAAGTTCTCATGATCAGCCTCTAACCAGGCAGGAACCAGTCTGGAATCAGTAACTTCCAGGATATCTTTGTATCTCTGTCCGCCCTTGTGTTTTTCCTTGATCTCGATTACATCTCCAACTTTTACCTGATAAGATGGAATGTTTACTGTTTTTCCGTTTACAAGTACATGTTTATGATCTACGATCTGTCTTGCTTCTTTTCTTGTTCTTGCATAACCAAGACGGAAAATGACATTGTCCAGTCTTAACTCGAGAAGAATCATCAGGTTCTCACCGGTTGTACCATATTTCATCTTCTCTGCTCTTGCAAAGTTGTTGCGGAACGGTTTTTCCAAAACACCGTAGATGAATTTGGCTTTCTGTTTTTCTTTTAACTGAACGCCATATTCACTTAATTTTCTTCCTGCTCTTACATTTCTATTCGACTTCTTATCAAGCCCCATAACTGCCGGCTCAATTCCAAGTGATCTGCATCTTTTTAACACAGGTGTTCTATCGACTGCCATCTATTATTTCCTCCTATTCTAATCCTTGTTCAAATCCATATTATACACGGCGACGCTTTGGTGGGCGGCATCCATTGTGAGGAACTGGTGTTACATCACAAATACTTGTCACTTCAATTCCACAAGCCTGAAGTGCGCGGATTGCTGCTTCACGTCCGGAACCTGGTCCTTTTACCATAACTTCAACGGATTTTAAGCCGTGAGGAATAGCTGCTTTTGCTGCAGTCTCTGCAGCCATCTGTGCTGCGTAAGGAGTAGATTTCTTAGAACCTCTGAATCCTAATCCACCAGCACTTGCCCATGAGATTGCATTTCCTTGTGTATCTGTAAGAGTAACAATTGTATTATTAAATGATGACTGAATATGTGCCTGTCCACGGTCAATATTCTTTTTGACACGTTTCTTAGTAACTTTTTTAGCTACTGCTTTCTTATTGCTAGCCATTAACGAAACCTCCTATCGGATTTAATAAACTTTTTCATTTCAGTGATTGTTCTGCTTATTATTTCTTCTTATTCGCAACCGTACGCTTAGGACCTTTTCTTGTTCTTGCGTTGGTCTTTGTCTTCTGACCACGAACCGGAAGGCCTTTTCTGTGACGGATACCACGGTAGCAACCAATCTCCTGTAATCTCTTGATGTTCATAGCGATCTCTCTGCGAAGATCACCTTCTACGATATGATTTGCGTCAATGACGTCACGGATTCTTCCGACTTCCTCATCTGTCAGATCCTTTACACGAGTATCAGGATCCACTTTTGCTTCTGCTAAAATACGGTTAGAGCTTACTCTGCCGATACCATAGATATAGGTAAGGCCAATCTCTACGCGTTTCTCTCTTGGTAAATCTACACCACTAATACGAGCCATGTGCGTGAACCTCCATTTTTATTCGAATTAATATTTATACCGGACATCCCAGTCCTGACTGGCCATATGATATGCACAATACTCCGGCTTACAGCCTTGTGTATCGTTTTATACAGTGACAACCTGGCCTGGTGTGCCATTGTATCAGCCGCTTTAAACCATGACAGTATCCTTCTTTCGAAAGACTGCGAACCTTCAGGTAATGACTCCATCCGGCTCAGACAGCAATGCTGCCCACAGTATCACTTTGGGATTGCTCCCCACGTAAAACTTTACGTGTGCCCGAAAGCATCGTAACACAAAAAGCAAGACGATCTATATAAATGTATAATCAGCCCTGTCTCTGTTTGTGTTTTGGATTTTCGCAGATAATCCGAATGCTTCCTTTTCTTTTAATGACTTTGCATTTTTCGCAAATTGGTTTTACGGATGCTCTTACTTTCATCGATATCTCTCCTTTCGCAAAAGTCCATTTGCTATTGTAGCATATAACTTTGTCTAATGCAAGAACTATTTACTCAAATTTCCCACACCCGGTAACCGTTCAGACAAAATACCTGCGGATTAGGCGGAGTGCCTGGCGTAGGGGGAATGCCCTGGATTATAAAATACTTTTTGAACACGTCGGCACTTGGTTTTGCGCACGCAAACCCTTAGTACCGCTAGGTGTTCAAATAGCGGACGCGTGTATTTTATAATCCTGGGCATTCCCCATACGCCAGGCACTCCGCCTGATCCGCAGGCATTTCGTCTGATTCGGGTGTGGGAAGTTTGAGTTATTTATCTCTCCAGATAATTCTTCCTTTAGTCAGATCATATGGAGATAATTCCAGGGTTACTTTATCGCCTGGAAGGATCCGAATGTAATTCATTCTTAATTTACCACTGATGTGGGCCAATACTCTGTGTCCATTTTCCAGCTCCACCTGGAACATTGCGTTTGGTAACTTTTCTACTACTTTTCCTTCAATTTCAACTACATCTGCTTTTGACATTTTACGACCTCCTAAACGAATGATTGAAAATCTTTTATGGCTTTCCGGATACTGGCATCTTCCATGCGTCCGGTATATCTTACCTTTGTACGCTGGATATGCCGTTTGTTTTTTTTCTTAGGGGAGTCTATCTTCTTTTCCTTCCCATTTACCAGATACACCAACTCTTGTTCTGCTTCCATAATGATATAACAGGTTCCCTTATCGTGCCCCGCAAGGGAGTATACAAAATAACCGGTTTCCTCTGTGCTCATATTCGATCCTCACTGTCTTCTGATAATGACAAAATTTCTGGCTCTCCATCTGTAATCAATATGGTATTTTCATAATGAGCCGATATGGAACCGTCCATCGTGACTACGGTCCAGCCATCGTCAAGCCATGCAACCTTCCATGTGCCAAGATTAATCATAGGCTCTATGGCAAGTGTCATCCCAGGTTTGAGAAGAATTCCTCTTCCAAATTTCTTATAGTTTGGAATCATTGGTTCCTCATGCATGCTGCTTCCGATTCCATGTCCACACAGATCTTTTACGATGCCGTAACCATATGGCTTTACATAAGACTGTATGGCCTTTGAGATGTCATAAAGATGATTCCCAGGTTTTGCGCAGGCGATTCCTGCAAAAAAACTCTTTCTGGTCACTTCAATCAACTTGCTTTTTTCTTCACTGATCGTTCCGACTCCATAGGTTCTTGCTGCATCGGACTGCCAGCCCTCATAGATCACCCCGGTATCTAAGCTGACCACATCCCCTTCCTTCAGGATGCGCTGGCTGCTTGGTATCCCGTGAACTACCTCATCATTTACGGATACACAAACCGATGCCGGATATCCTTCGTATCCAAGGAAAGAAGGGATACAGCCGTATCCCCTGATTAATTCTTCCCCTTTCTGGTCAATCTCTTTTGTGGATATCCCAGGCTGAATAAAACGTTTTAGTTCATCATGGACAGCAGCAAGTATTTTTCCTGCTTCCCGCATTCGTTCAATTTCCCGTTTCGACTTTATCGTAACCGGCATGATGTTCCACCTAACCTAACACCTGATAGATTCCTGCCATTGTCTCGGTTACTTCATCATGTCCTTCTACTTCGGCAAGTACACCTTTTTCTTTATAATAAGTAATCAATGGCTGTGTCTGCTCATGGTATACATCAAGACGTTTCTTTACGGTCTCAGGTGCATCATCATCTCTTAAAATCAATGCTTCACCGCACACATCGCAGATTCCTTCTTTTTTCGGCGGCACATTGACAAGGTGGTAGGTTGCCCCGCATTTTACGCAGCAGCGTCTTCCGCCCATACGCTCAATGATATGTGCATCTTCTACTTCGATATCCAGTGCGTAATCGATCTTATCATTGATCTGTGCCAGCGCAGCATCGAGAGCCTCTGCCTGTGGAATCGTTCTTGGAAAACCATCCAGAATGTAGCCTTCTTTTGCGTCATCCTGTTTGAGACGGTCTACTACCAGGTCAACAACCAGTTCATCCGGAACCAATAATCCCTGATCCATGTATGTTTTTGCTTTTTTCCCGAGCTCTGTGCCATTCTTGATGTTTGCACGGAAGATATCTCCTGTGGAAATATGTGGAATGTTGTATTTCTCAGATAATACTTTTGCGCAGGTTCCTTTTCCTGCACCAGGTGCCCCAAGCATAACGATCTTCATGATCATACCTCCTTATGATAGCACTTTAGCTGTAAAGTCAGACTCTACAGCTAAAGAAAAGTTTCAATGGGTTAGTCATTTAAGAATCCTTTGTAATGACGAACCAGCATCATAGATTCAATCTGTTTCATTGTTTCCAGAACAACGCCAACAATAATAATGAGTGATGTTCCGCCGAATGATACGTTAGCACCGAATGCTCCTGAGAAGAAGATTGGTACAACACCGGCGATGGTCAGGCCACAGGCTCCAATGAAAATAATATAGTTCAATACTTTTGTCAGGTAATCAACGGTTGGTTTTCCCGGACGGATACCTGGGACAAAACCACCCTGTTTTTTCATGTTATTAGCTACTTCCAACGGATTAAAGGTGATGGAAGTATAGAAATAAGCAAAGAAAATAACCATAACAATGTAGATTACTAAACCTAACGTATATTTGAACTCTGCAAAGCTGGTGAAGTTACACCAGGAGTTCTGGTTACAAACCTTTAAGATCTTCTGGAACAGGGTTGCGCCTGCACCGGAAGCCGGTTCAATACCCATAAATTTTGCAATAATAATTGGGAAAGAAAGAATGGAACCAGCGAAGATGATTGGAATAACACCTGCTGTATTCACTTTCAGCGGAATCTGGGAAGACTGTCCGCCGATTAATTTTCTTCCTTGTACTTTTTTTGCATACTGCACCGGAATATGGCGCTCTGCATCACCTAAAATGACAACAAAGACTACCATTGCAAGGATGATTGCAACGATAACGATTGCTGCAAGTCCGGCATATGCCAGTTCTTTCCCCTTGATAAACTGGTTATACAGGGACAACAGATCCTGAGGCAGACGGGATAAAATGTTGATTAACAGGATAATGGAGATTCCATTTCCTACGCCCTTCTCGGTAATCTGCTCTCCTAACCACATTAAAAATGCGGAACCGGCTGTCATACATACAACGATTACGGTTACATTCAGGAAACCAAGGTCTTCCTGTAAGTAATGGTTTGCTCCAAAGCCGATTGCCATGGACAAACTTTCAATAATCGACAAAACGATATTCATGTAACGGGTAATGTCTGTCATTTTCTTTCTTCCGTCTTCTCCGTCTTTCTGCATCTCTTCCAGAGCCGGAATGGCGATGGTCAAAAGCTGGATAATAATGGAAGCGGTAATGTATGGTGTAATGCTCAGTGCAAAGATGGACATTGTACTGAATGAACCACCGGTCATTGCATCAAAGAAGTTCATTGCAGTGGAACCATTTGCTCCAAACTGACTGGCGAAGAACTGAGCTACATAATCGGTGTTGATTCCAGGTGTCGGAATCTGGCAGCCAAGGCGAACGACTACCAACACAAGAAATGTGTATAGTAACCGTTTGCGGATCTCTTTCACCTTGAGTGCATTTTGAAGTGTTTTAAACATAACTTAAATCACCTCTGCTTTTCCACCAAGAGCCTGAATCTTTTCTACTGCAGCTGCGCTGAAAGCATTCACTTTCACATCAAGCTTCTTAGTTAATTCTCCATTTCCAAGAATTTTTACACCGTCCTGAGGATTTTTGATTACTCCGCTCTCAAGCAAGGTTGCAACGGTAACTTCGCTGCCGTCCTCAAAGCGATTTAATACAGATACATTGATTGCAACAATGTTCTTTGAATTGATGTTTGTGAACCCTCTCTTAGGCAATCTTCTGTATAATGGCATCTGACCACCTTCGAAGCCCGGTCTTGGAGCTCCAGAACGTGCCTTCTGTCCTTTATGACCTTTACCAGCAGTCTTACCATTTCCTGAACCATGTCCACGGCCGCGACGGAATTCGTTGCTGTGTTTGGAACCCTCTGCTGGTTTTAATTCTGATAAATTCATCGTGCTTGCACCTCCTGTCAGATTAGATTTCTTCTACTTTTACCAGATGTTTTACATGCCAGATCATGCCTCTGACTGCATCGTTATCTGGTAATTCCACGGTTTTATTTAATTTCTTTAAACCTAAAGCTTCTACTGTTGCTTTCTGTTTCGGAATAGCACCGATTGGTGATTTTACTAATGTTACTTTCAACTTACTGGCCATTTTAATCTATTCCTCCTATCCTACAGATCTTCTACTGCGATTCCGCGAAGTCTTGCTACTTCTTCCGGAGTCTTTAACTGACTTAAACCGTTGATCGTAGCTAAAACAACGTTCTGTTTATTGTTGGAACCCAATGATTTTGTACGGATATTTTTGAAGCCTGCTAATTCCAATACGGAACGAGCCGGACCACCAGCGATGATACCGGTACCTTCTGGAGCTCTTTTAAGAAGCACTTTTGCACTTCCAAATGTTCCAAGGAAGTCATGAGGCACACTTCCATTTTCATCAATTGGTAAGGAAATCATATTCTTGATTGCATCCTCTTTTCCTTTGCGGATTGCTTCCGGAATCTCGGCTGCTTTTCCTAATCCTGTTCCAACGTGACCGTTCTTGTCACCAACAACGACTAAAGCTGTAAAACGCATATTACGTCCACCTTTTACAACCTTTGTTACACGCTTGATTGATACTACATTATCTTCTAATTCTAACTGACTAGCATCAATGTTCGTACGTTTCATGTGTTCTCCTCCTTCCTAGAATTCCAGACCAGCTTCTCTGGCTGCATCTGCTAATGCTTTAATTTTACCCTGGTATACGAATCCTCCACGGTCGAACACAACGGTTTTGATTCCTTTTTCCAGTGCTTTCTGTGCAATAACGGTACCTAACTTGGCAGCTGCGTCAACTGTATTTGTATGCTCAACGGATGCTTTCACATCTTTCTGAAGTGTAGACGCTGCAACTAAGGTATTACCAACTGTGTCGTCAATAATTTGAGCGTACATATGATTATTACTTCTAAACACAGCTAAACGTGGTCTTTCGGCAGTACCGGAGAAACGATTACGAACTCTTTTATGCTTATTGACACGAATTTTTGTTCTTGACTCTTTTCTAACCATTCTGACTCACTCCTTTATTATTTCTTACCAGTCTTACCAACTTTACGTCTGATCACTTCATCAGCATATTTAATTCCTTTGCCTTTATATGGCTCTGGAGCTCTCTTCTCTCTGATTTCAGCAGCATATTGGCCAACTTTTTCTTTATCGATACCTTTTACAATGATTTTGTTCTGTCCTTCTACAACAACTTCAATACCCTCTGGATCTTCCATGTTTACCGGATGAGAATATCCTAATGAAAGATTCAGGACTTTGCCCTGTTTTGCTGCTCTGTAACCTACACCGTTTACTTCCAGAACTTTCTCATATCCTTCTGTAACACCAACAACCATGTTGTTGATCAGAGTTCTGGTTAAACCATGTAAGGACTTCATTTTCTTTAAATCATTTGGTCTGGAAACAACGACGGTATCACCATCCTGTTTGATTTCCATCTCAGAAGGTAACACTCTCTCTAATGTTCCCTTAGGACCTTTTACAGTCACTTTATTATTTTCTGCAATATCAACAGTTACACCTGCTGGTATAGCGATAGGCATTCTTCCTATACGTGACATGCCCGCACCTCCATATTTTTCTGTGGAATATAGTTAATAAGTTCTAATTTTTTTACCAGATGAATGCTAAAACTTCGCCGCCGACATTCAGTTTTCTGGCTTCTTTGTCCGTGATTACCCCTTTGTTTGTAGAGATAATTGCGATTCCAAGACCACCTAATACTTTAGGAAGGTTCTCGCTGCTTGCATATACACGGAGACCAGGTTTTGAGATTCTCTTCAGGCCTGTGATGATTTTCTCATTTTTGTCCTGACCATATTTTAAGGTGATGTGGATGGAATCAAATCCACCTACTTTTTCGATATCATATTTTTTAATGTAACCTTCTTTTAAAAGAATGTCTGCAATTGCAACTTTCATTTTAGAAGCAGGTACATCGACTGTATCATGTTTTGCAGTATTTGCATTACGGATTCTTGTAAGCATATCTGCGATTGGATCGCTCATTGACATTTAAGTTGCCTCCTTCCTTTTTTACCAGCTTGCTTTTTTCATTCCCGGGATCTGTCCTTTATAAGCTAACTCACGGAAGCAGATTCTGCAGATTCCGTATTTTCTTAAATAAGCATGTGGACGACCACAGATTCTGCAACGGCTGTATTCTCTAGTGGAGAATTTTGCAGGACGCTGCTGTTTTACCTTCATTGACTTCTTAGCCATGAATCTTCCTCCTAACTATTTTTTAAATGGCATACCGAACTGTGCTAATAACTCACGAGCTTCCTCGTCTGTCTTTGCAGTTGTTACAAAAATTACATCCATACCTCTTACTTTGTCTACTTTATCGTATTCAATCTCAGGGAAGATTAACTGCTCTTTAATACCAAGTGCGTAATTGCCTCTGCCATCGAATGCGTTAGGATTAACGCCACGGAAGTCACGTACTCGTGGTAATGAAAGGTTGATCAGACGATCTGCAAATTCATACATCTTCTCGCCTCTTAAAGTAACCTTACATCCAATTGCCATACCTTCTCTTAATTTGAAGTTCGCAACTGACTTTTTCGCTCTTGTAAGGATTGCTTTCTGTCCTGTGATCTTCTCAAGATCAGCAACAGCAGACTCTAATAATTTTGCGTTGTCTTTTGCTTCACCAACGCCCATATTGATCACGATTTTATCAAGTTTTGGGATCTCCATCACATTTTTGTAAGAAAACTTCTTTGTCATGGCATCCATAATCTCGTTCTGATATTTTTCTTTTAATCTAGCCAATGTTTAAACCTCCTCTCCTGAATTAATCAATGATATCTCCGGTTTTCTTTGCAACACGGACTTTTTTATCTCCATCAAGCTTAAAGCCGATTCTTGTAGGCTGTCCGTTATGAACATACATTACATTGGAAACATCGATTGCTGCTTCCTGATGAACGATACCACCGTTTGGATTTGCCTGACTTGGCTTTGTGTGTTTGCTGACCATGTTTACACCTTCCACAACAACCTTGCCAGCCTTTACAGAAATAACTTTTCCTTCTTTTCCTTTTTCGGAACCGGCAATTACCTTAACGGTATCGCCTTTTTTGATTTTACTAGTTGCCACTCTCGACACCTCCTTACAGTACTTCTGGTGCTAATGAAACAATTTTCATGAACTGTTTATCTCTTAATTCTCTTGCTACTGGCCCAAAGATACGAGTTCCTCTTGGGGTTTTGTCATCACGGATGATAACTGCAGCATTCTCATCAAAACGAATGTAAGAACCATCTTTACGACGGGTTTCTCTTACGGTACGAACAACGACTGCCTTTACAACGTCACCTTTCTTTACAACACCGCCTGGTGTTGCATCTTTGACTGAAGCAACGATGATATCACCGATAGACGCATATCTTCTAGTTGAACCGCCCATAACACGGATGCAAAGTAATTCTTTTGCACCGGTATTGTCAGCAACTTTAAGTCTTGTTTCCTGTTGAACCATGACGATACTCCTTTCAGCATTATTTTGCTTTTTCGATAATCTCTACAAGTCTCCATCTCTTATCTTTTGATAATGGTCTTGTTTCCATAACTTTTACCCGATCGCCGATCTTACATTCGTTATTCTCATCGTGAGCTTTTAACTTGTAAGTTCTTTTTACGATTTTTCCATAAAGGGGATGTTTTACGTTATCTACAACAGCAACAACGATGGTCTTATCCATTTTGTCACTGATTACTTTACCTGTACGAGTTTTTCTAAGGTTTCTTTCCACAACAATACTCCTTTCCTGCATGACCTGCATTTCTATCTATTCTTATGCGTTAGCAGTATTGGAGAGTTCGGTAATCACTGTCTGGATTCTGGCAATGTTTTTGCGAACTTCTTTAATTCTGCTAGTATTATCTAACTGATTTGTTGCGTTCTGGAATCTTAAATTGAAAAGTTCCTTTTTAGCAGCTACTAAATCCTCGTTTAATTCTTCTACGGATTTATTCTTTAATTCACCTAAATACTCCTTAGTCTTCACTGCCCGCACCTCCTTCTAAATCTGCACGAGAAACGATCTTACACTTAACTGGCAATTTGTGCATTGCAAGACGAAGTGCCTCTCTGGCTGTCTCTTCCGGCACACCAGCGATTTCAAATAACACACGGCCTGGTTTAACAACTGCTACCCAGTACTCCAGAGCACCTTTTCCGGAACCCATTCGGGTTTCAGCAGGTTTATTGGTAACTGGTTTGTCCGGGAAGATTTTAATCCAGACTTTACCACCACGCTTGATATATCTGGTCATAGCAACACGGGCTGCCTCGATCTGGTTCGATTTAATCCATGCTGGCTCTAATGATACAAGACCATATTCGCCGTAAGTAATCTTATTTCCTCTGGTAGCTTTGCCACGCATCGTACCACGGAACTGTTTACGACGTTTTACTCTCTTTGGCATTAACATTATTTATCGCTCCCTTCCTTTTTTCCTGCTTTTGTTGGAAGAACTTCGCCCTGATAGATCCATACTTTTACGCCAACTTTACCGTAAGTGGTATCTGCTTCTGCGAATCCATAGTCAATGTCTGCACGTAATGTCTGAAGCGGAATGGTTCCTTCGCTGTAGAACTCGGTACGAGCCATATCAGCACCGCCAAGACGTCCGGAACAAGAAGTTTTGATACCTTTTGCGCCCATTTTCATTGCTCTGCCCATTGTGTTCTTCATTGCACGACGGAAAGAGATACGGTTCTCAAGCTGGGTAGCAATGTTTTCAGCAGCAAGCTGTGCATTGCTGTCTGGTTTTTTCACTTCTTTAATATCAACAAGCACTTTCTTGTCCGTATATTTTGCTAACTCGGTTTTTAATTTCTCGATTTCAGCGCCGCCTTTACCAATTACAAAACCTGGTTTAGCAGTGTGAATGATGATTCTTACTTTGTCTGTCGGTCTTTCGATCTCGATCTTTGCGATACCGGCATTGTATAATTTCTTTTTCAAGAATTTTCTGATATTGTAGTCTTCTACTAAATTATCTGCAAAATCAGCTTCTGCGTACCATCTGGAATCCCAGTCTTTGATAACGCCGACTCTCAATCCATGAGGATTTACTTTCTGTCCCATGTATTTGCCTCCTATCTTTCATCCAGCACGATTGTAATGTGGCACATTCTCTTTAAGATGCGATATGCCCTGCCTTGTGCTCTTGGTCTGATTCTCTTCATAATCGGTCCGTCGCTTGCATAACACTCAGCTACATAAAGTTTCTCCGGATTCATTCCACTGTATTTCTCATTATTTTCCGCATTTGCGATTGCAGATTTTAATAATTTCTCAACCACTGTTGAAGCGTATCTTGGATTGTATGCCAAAATACCAAGTGCCGTAGTTACATCCTTGCCTCTGATAGCATCAAGAACGAAACAAGCTTTCTGAGTAGATACATGTGCGTAGGATAACTTCGCATATGGTCTGTTCTCTCTCTGGTTCTCATTTCTTTCTCTCTTAATCTGGGATCTATGTCCTTTCGCCATGGATGTTACCTCCTTTCAAATTACCTTACTCTATCAACTTTTCTGATTATCTGGATTTCTTTTCGTCTTTACCATGTCCTCTGAAAGTTCTGGTAGCCACGAATTCACCTAATTTATGTCCAACCATATCTTCTGTCACATATACCGGTACATGTTTTCTTCCATCGTGAACAGCAAATGTATGTCCAACGAAGGATGGGAAAATTGTAGAACGGCGTGACCAGGTCTTGATTACCTGTTTGTCACCTGCTGCGTTCATAGCATCTACCTTTTTCAATAAATGCGCATCAGCGAATGGTCCCTTCTTTAATGAACGTGCCATAGGTTTAAACCTCCTTATTATCTATCTGCGATTATTTACCAACCGCACTACCGTTACGTCTTCTGATGATTAACTTGTTAGACTGTTTGTTTTTCTTTCTGGTCTTCAAGCCAAGTGCTGGTTTACCCCAAGGAGTACATGGACCCGGACGTCCGATTCCAGCCTTACCTTCACCACCACCGTGTGGATGGTCGTTAGGGTTCATAACAGAACCACGAACAGTAGGTCTGATACCCATATGACGTTTTCTACCTGCTTTACCGATATTAACCAGTTCATGGTCAATGTTTCCAATCTGTCCGATTGTTGCGCGGCAGATAATCGGTACCATTCTCATCTCGCCGGATGGAAGTCTTAATGTTGCATATTTGCCTTCTTTTGCCATCAGCTGTGCGCTGTTGCCGGCTGCACGTACTAACTGTCCGCCATGTCCTGGTGTTAATTCAATGTTGTGTACTAAAGAACCAACCGGGATGTTCTGTAATGGAAGGCAGTTTCCTACTTTAATCTCTGCATCTGGTCCGTTCATGACCTTCTGTCCAACCTTTAATCCTAAAGGAGCAAGGATATATGCTTTCTGTCCATCTGCATATGCAATTAATGCAATATTTGCAGTTCTGTTTGGATCATACTCGATTGTCTTAACCGTTGCCGGAACTCCGTCTTTATTTCTCTTAAAGTCAATAATTCTATATTTTCTTCTAGAGCCGCCGCCCTGATGTCTGACTGTGATTTTACCCTGATTGTTACGTCCTGCGTGTTTCTTTAAGGAAACCGTTAAGGATTTCTCAGGAGTAGAAGTTGTAATCTCCGCAAAATCAGATACGGTCATATTTCTTCTAGAAGGTGTATATGGGTTAAACTTTTTGATTCCCATTTTTCGCACTCCTTTCAATGTGTCATTGCCACGTTTTGAATCTTACAGGCCCTGGAAGATTTCAATCTCAGCGCTGTCCTCTGTAAGCTGAACGATTGCTTTTTTCTTTGCTGCTGTCTTTCCAACAGTCATTCCTCTTCTGCGCTGTTTTCCATCTAAGTTCATGGTATTTACTTTCGCAACCTTTGCACCGTCAAACATTTTCTCAACTGCTGTTTTGATCTGGCTCTTTGTTGCATCTGTGTGAACATAGAACGTATATTTTTTCTCGCTCATCTGGTCCATACTTTTCTCAGTAATAACCGGTTTGAGAATGACGTCATAATATTTTAAATCTGCCATTATGCGTACACCTCCTCAATCTTTTC
>JAQXIP010000076.1 GCA_029007845.1 Clostridiales bacterium | reverse complement strand
TTCTTCCTATCATCTTCCTGACCTCTTATTCTTCAATCCGTTTTATCGTATCGGAATGAAATGTAATCGTATATTCCACCTCATGCGGTTTACTCATGGCAACCGTATCACCAATGACTGTGACCGGCTTGTCAAAAGCGGTAACCGGAATCTCAAACATCGAGTTTCCATCCTGATTAACCGGCAGATATTTTTCACCGTCTACTACCATATAATCATAATTTGGACTGCTCCATTCAATCGTTGCAGTTACCTTTCCCTGTGTTACGGTAAGATTGGCCGGAGACTGAACCGTTGCCTTTCCACTTCCGCCTTCCATCGTAAGGTCAATCTGATAAGTACCATCGGAAAGATCGGTCAGATTCTGTTCCGGTGTCTCTTTGTCCACCGGCTCAGGATTTGAAACACTTACCTTATGATCATACCACGTTCCTTTCGTTCCGACCAGTGCCAGATCAAATTCTTCCGTAAGCCACGGAACCGGCACATCAAAGCCATTCACTTCCTCTGTTGTTCCGTCACTGTATTCTACGGTATCAACAACAGGATTTAAGAGTACTGCACCTTCTTTTTTTGCATCCTCTGCAAGTCCCGGATAAAGGTTCTGGATATTTTTTGACGTAAGCGAAATGTGAATCGTCATCTCCCCATTTTCCACCGTCAAGGTTCCCTTCCCATCACAGGCCTCATTTACATGAAACATGGAGCTATCTGTGTGAAACTCTGCGGTATAAGTTCCATCCGGCAGCTGTGCTTCTGACTTTTTTGCCTCAGCTGTAGCCGGTGTTGTTGCCTCAGCAGTGGTATCCGCCGTATTCCCTTTCTGTCCGCACCCGCTTAAAAGTGTTCCTGCCAGCAGCATCACACAAAATGCTGCCGTCCATTTTTTCATTCCAACAATCTTGTTCTTCATTCTGAATACTCCTTATTGGTTCATGGCATCCTTCGTATGTGCCACATAGATTTTCTGGATCAGATCGCAGGATCCAAGACCCGTGATCTGTGTATCAACGCTGTCGAATTTTCCGGATGCGGTAAACAGACTCTTCCAGGAATCTTCCTCATCGCCTGCCATATCATTGTTTGCATGATCTCCAGCTACGACCATTAATGGGCGTAAAATCACTTTTTGATATCCTGCCTTCTCCACTGCTTCAATTACGGCTTCACAGGAAGTCTCTTCTGGCTCTCCTTCTACCGTTCCGATAAACACATTGTCATATCCTAATTCTTTCATCTGTGTCTGCATCTGGCTGTATGACACCTTTGCCGTATGGGAAGTACCATGCCCCATATATACAAATGCCACGCCTTCTTCCTTTGCTGCATCCAGGCTGTCATAGCCGGCAGCCTTAAGCGCTTCTTCTGAGATGGCTTTGGCTACTGCTTCTTTATCGGCATTAATCTCTGTTGCATCTGCTCCAACTTCCCCAAGCAGCGGCTCTGCTACTTTTACAGATTCAAACTTGTCTTTGTATGCATCAACGGCCTCCATCAGTTCATCGTACTCTGCACCGTGCATCAGATGAGTTGGCTGGACAACCAGATTTTTTACTCCATTTTTCACTGCACGTTCCAATGCCTGATCCATGTTATCAATGCACGCTCCATCCCGTGCCTGAATATGGTTGATGATAATCTGAGCGGTAAAGGCTCTTCTTACCGACCAGTCCGGATAAGCTGCTTTAAGCGCATCCTCAATTCCTTTGATATCCGCCACACGGCTGTCATTAAAGGATGTTCCAAAGCTTACTACAAGAATCTCATTTTCACCAATCTCATCCTGATTCAGTGGATCATCCTTTGATGCATCCCCGGTATCTCTGCCAAAATAATCCGGATCCGCATTCTCGCCTTCCACCAGTTCCTTCTGAGCGTCCGTCAATGCATCCCATACCTCTTTTGCTGCTTTGCACTGGGCATCCGTCTCATCCGTTCTCTCCTGTACATAAATGGCATCAATCAGTGCTGCCACCTCATCTGCTGCTTTCTGATCTGCATCTTGTGTACGACCGGCTGAATTGTCGTCGGTTCCCGTCTCGGTTGTCGGTGAGGATGTCTGATTATCCTCCTTGCTCTCTCCCGAACAGCCCGTCAGCATTAATGTGCCGGACATGGCAACCGCCAATAATAAAACAGGTAGCTTTCTTTTCATTTTGATTCCTCCTCTGTTAATCACTATAACTTCCAACATGGATTTTCCTAGAGCCCCTGCCTGCCACATGGATTCTCAGGGGGATAGCTGGGCATTTCGCACAAATTGTGTAGATTTGATGCGAGTTGGGTTATCCCCCCAGAGAATCCAGTCGGCAGGCAGGGGCTGCAGGAAATTCCATGTGGGAAGTTATTATGATTTAATATAAAAAATGCCCTTTTCTGAGGGCTTCAGTAAAAGGGCGCATAAATGGCAAACAAAAATATACCTTCCGGCAAGCCTGCTTCCAGCTTGTCAAAGGCAGATCACTTCTTATTAACCGGTTTGCGACCAATTACTCGTGGCCGGTGGAAAAATTCCACTCCTATCACACAGGCAGGTCTCCTGACTTACGGATCTTCATGAAAGGCCGCCTTCCCGATTACTCAGTGACATATATGGCCTTGCACTCCCCGCTTACAGTGACGAGTTCGTACAGGATTTGCACCTGTTTCCCTTTTAATCAGGCAGATCACACACAACCATTTTCTGTCTGGCTGCAAAATGCGGACTGTCTGAACCTGCTTTTGATACTATATCACATTATTGTTAAAAAGTAAACAACTAAAAATTAACTGTTCAGACGGTGCAATTCGTAAAATTCCTTCATCCGGTTAACCAGTTCCTCTGAGGCATAGCTTAGCAAAACACCGTTGATCATGCCAACAAGTACATCACTTGGATAATGAACGCCTACATATAACCGGGAAAAACTGATTAAAGTAGCAAAAAGCAAAGCCACAATCCCAAACTTTTTTGGCAATGTCCTGTAGAAGACACTGGCTGCTGCGAACGCACAGGCGCTGTGTCCGGACGGAAAGGATGCTCCCATCTGCTTCTTAATTAATGGCACCAGCCCGCGAACCACTTCATATGGACGGGTACGTCCAACCACATTTTTGATAAGCAGATTGTTAATAAGCAGGGTTAAAAGAAGGGCACAGAACCCCATAACACCTGCTTTCCTTGTTTTCTTTGAAAAAAGCAGGATAAGTGAAAGAACAATCCATATCATTCCCGCGTTTCCAAGACTTGTAATAAACACAAAGAACGTATCCAAGGCAGGATTTCGCACCTCATCCTGAAGAAATAATAAAATGCTACTATCAAGATTCATAACACCTACACTCCTTCTAAACAGCGACTTTTTTGCAGACATCTTTCAGACAGCAATGTTCACAGTCTGGTTTTTTTCTTGCCGTACATACGACTCTTCCATGGAATACAAGCCGGTGGCAGAAATCACTGCCTTCTTCTGGTGGGATAATCTTCCACAGTGCCATCTCCACCTTCTTTGGCTCTGTAATATGATCGACCAGCCCCATACGGTTTACAAGGCGGATACAGTGGGTATCGGTAACGATGGCGGGCTTTCCGAATACATCTCCCATAATCAGGTTGGCACTTTTGCGTCCTACACCAGGCAGTTTTAATAACGCATCAAAATCCTCTGGCACCTTTCCATCATACTCGCTTTGAAGTATTTTCATACAGGCACTGATATCTCTTGCTTTGCTTCT
>JAQXIP010000075.1 GCA_029007845.1 Clostridiales bacterium | reverse complement strand
TATCATTATAATACAATTGTTTTCCATTTTTTGCAAAACCTTAGTACCGCTACGTGTTCAATGGAGCGAAAGCGGGTATTTCATGGTACCTGATATTCTGCGAGCTTCCGGCGGCTGTGTGTTCGTCACGGCTGAACTGTTACGGTGGCAGGCTTTTTTTCGATAACCCAAGGTGGCGTTTTTGGGGAAGCTATGCTAAAATAGCAATGGAATCCAAAGGGGAAAGAAAGGACAAAGATTTTATGGATATCGCAAAACAGTTAAAAGAAGAATTGAATATTCATCTGTGGCAGGTGGAGGCAGTTATTAAATTAATAGATGAAGGAAACACCATTCCGTTTATTGCAAGATACCGGAAAGAACAGCATGGATCGTTAGATGATGAACAGTTAAGAAATTTAAGTGAACGGCTTACCTATCTTCGGAATCTGGAAGAGAAAAAACAGACTGTACTTGCAAGCATTGAAGAACAGGGAAAATTAACCGAAGAATTAAAGGCACAGATTCTGGCGGCATCTACCCAGGTCCTGGTAGATGACCTGTATCGTCCGTACCGCCCGAAGCGGCGCACCCGTGCTACCATAGCAAAAGAAAGAGGGCTTGATGGACTGGCAGACATAATCCGACTTCAGATGACAAAGAAGCCGATTGAGGAAGAGGCAGCCGCATATCTGAACGAAGAAAAAGAGGTAAATACCGTTTCAGAGGCAATTGAAGGGGCGAAGGATATTATTGCAGAAGCCATCTCAGATGAGGCAGATTACCGGACTTACATCCGAAAACTCACTGGGAAAAAAGGAATTGTTCAATCCTCTGCAAAAGATCCGGAAGTAAAAAGTGTATATGAAATGTATTATGAATATGAGGAGCCGGTACCGAAGGTGGCAGGACACCGGGTGCTGGCACTAAACCGTGGTGAGGCGGAAAAAATTCTTACTGTAAAGCTTCAGGCACCGGAAGAAGACATTATCCGCTATCTGGAGAAAAAAGTGATCACCAGGGATAACCCATATACAACCGATATCTTAAAGGCGGTTGTGGAAGACAGTTACAAGCGCCTGATTGCACCTGCTATTGAGCGGGAGATCCGGAATGATCTGACCGAAGCCGCAGAAGATGGTGCGATTAAAGTGTTCGGAAAGAATTTAGAGCAGCTTCTGATGCAGCCGCCAATTGTAGGACAGGTTGTATTAGGCTGGGATCCGGCATTCCGTACCGGCTGTAAGCTGGCAGTAGTGGATGCTACGGGAAAAGTATTAGATACCGTTGTCGTATATCCAACAGAGCCGCAGAATAAGGTGGAAGAAGCAAAACGAACGGTAAAGAAGCTGATCGAAAAATACCATATTACTTTGATCTCTCTTGGCAACGGAACGGCTTCCAGAGAATCTGAGCGGGTGATTGTAGAACTGTTAAAGGAGCTTAAAACACCGGTTTCCTATGTAATTGTAAATGAAGCAGGGGCTTCTGTTTATTCGGCCAGCAAACTGGCAACAGAGGAATTCCCGCAGTTTGATGTAGGTCAGAGAAGTGCTGCTTCCATTGCCAGACGTCTTCAGGATCCGCTGGCAGAACTGGTAAAGATTGATCCAAAAAGCATCGGTGTTGGGCAGTACCAGCACGATATGAACCAGAAGAAATTGAGTGAGGCTCTTCAGGGCGTGGTAGAAGACTGTGTAAACAAAGTGGGTGTAGATTTAAACACTGCATCTGCATCGCTGCTTGAGTACATTTCCGGTATCAGTAAAACCATTGCAAAAAACATTGTGGCCTACCGGGAGGAAAATGGAAGCTTTACGAACCGCAGACAGCTGTTAAAGGTAGCGAAGTTAGGCCCGAAAGCATACGAACAGTGTGCCGGTTTCTTACGGATTCATAATGGGGAGAATCCGCTGGATGCCACCAGTGTCCATCCGGAAAGCTATGATGCGGCAAAAGCCCTTCTTGCAAAAGTGGGATACCGGCTTGACGATGTAAAGGGTGGTGTTGTAGGATTAAACCTGTTAGTGAAAAATAAAACGAAACTGGCAGAGGAACTGGGCATAGGAGAATATACCCTCGCAGATATCATAAAAGAACTGGAAAAACCGGGGCGTGATCCAAGAGATGAGATGCCAAAACCGATTCTTAGAACCGATGTGCTGGAGATGAAAGATCTGGCACCAGGCATGATTTTAAAAGGAACCGTCCGTAATGTCATTGATTTTGGGGCATTTGTTGATATTGGTGTTCACCAGGATGGTCTGGTTCATATCTCCCAGCTTTCTGATAAAAAATTTGTGAAGCATCCGCTGGATGTAGTAAGTGTAGGAGATATCGTGGAAGTGAAGGTGCTTAGTGTGGATCTGGAGAAAAAACGGATCGCACTTACGATGAAGCTGTAACCTGCCTGCCATTTGGAAAGGATAGAAAGAAGGATTTTATGTCAGAAAATCTGATTTTTTTGGATATCGACGGAACCATTGTTCCAGAAGACGAAGACCACAGCATTCCGGACAGTACGATTGAGGCAATCCGCCGTACAAGAGAAAAAGGAAACCGGGTTTTTATCAATACCGGACGTGTGCGCCAGAATGTCAGCGACTTGTTGTTAAGCATTGGTTTTGATGGTCTGGTATGTGGCTGTGGGACGGATATCTATTATCAGGGAAAAGAGATTTTTCACCATACCCTGGATGAAAAACTTTGTAAAAAAATAGCAAAGGTAAACCGGGAATATGGTGCCAACTCCTTATATGAGGCGGCACAGCGTACTTCGGTGGATTCCTGGTTCTCTCTTTCGGGTGAACTAAAGAAGATTGTAGATCATTTTAAAAGTAATGGAGCCTATATCTATGAAACTGTGGAAGATGAAGCATTTTATTTTGACAAATTTGCTGCATGGTATGAAGAAGGCTTTGACTATAAAGGATATGAAGCCTATATGAAAGAATGGTTTACCATCATTGACCGGGGAGCCGGTTTTCTGGAAGCGGTGCCAAATGGATATTCCAAGGCAACGGGGATTGGCTGTCTGTGCCAGTATCTTAATGTGGATCAGTCCCATTGTTATGCAGTGGGGGACAGCATGAATGACTGGTCTATGCTCTCGTATGTACCCCATTCAATCTGTATGGGAAATGGAAAAGAGGCGCTAAAACAGCGTGTAGAATATGTGACAACAGATATCCATGAGGATGGAATCTGGAATGCACTTAAGCATTATGATCTGATATAAGACAGGAGGCACGACATGGAAGCACATATTTCAATTACCATGACCAAAAAAGATCTGAGGTATTTTGTTTTAAGACATGCTTATACCGGTATGTCAGGAATTATGGGAATTGTGATCAGTCTGATTTCTCTCATTTACCTTATATTAGGTGGTGGTGATACACCGATGGGCAAGCTGTTATTACTGTTTATGGCGCTGCTTTTCACCGTTATTCAGCCGGTTATGCTCATTCAGCGGGTAGACCGGCAGTTCAAGACAAGCCAGGCTTTTCAGAATACATTGGAATATACGTTAAGTGAAGAAGGAATCGGAGTCTTGCAGGGAGAACAAAAAGGAATGATTCCATGGGAGAATCTTCGCAAGCTGATTGAGACAAAAGATTACATTCTGATCTATGTTACAGCCAGAAGGGCATTTGTGTTCCCTAAAAATCAGCTGGAAGGAAAGGCTGAATCCGTGAAGGATGTAATTCGGACATTCATGAAACCATCAAAATGCCATTGGAAATAGGAGGATTGTATGGAAGATTGGACAAGGGTTGAAACGAATAGTTCTACGGAAACGTATCAGATCGGAAAACAGTTGGGACAAGAAGCGTATCCTGGAATGATACTCTGTCTCGATGGTGATCTTGGTGTGGGAAAAACCGTGTTTACAAAAGGGTTTGCAGAAGGTCTTGGCATTAAAGAACCGGTGAACAGTCCGACTTTTACGATTATACAGGAATATGAAGAAGGCAGGCTTCCACTTTATCATTTTGATGTATACCGGATTGCAGATGTGGAAGAGATGGAAGAAATCGGGTATGAAGATTATTTTTATGGAGAAGGGGTATGCCTTATTGAATGGGCAGCACTTGTGGAAGAGATTATTCCGGAGGATCATATTCAGGTGAAGATCGAGAAAGATCTGGATAAAGGATTGGATTACCGGGTGATTACGATAAAAAAGGGAAGGATTTAAAATGAAGCTTTTAGCAATAGACAGCTCTGGGCTGACCGCTACGGTTGCCTGCATGGACGGAGAAACCATGCTGGGAGAATATACGATTCAATACAAGAAAACCCATTCACAGACGTTACTTCCAATGATTGACCAGGTGGTAAAAATGATCGAATGGGATTTAAAAACCATTGATGCGATTGCAGTAGCGGCAGGACCAGGATCTTTTACCGGTCTGCGGATTGGTGCAGCCACAGCAAAAGGACTGGGACTCGCACTCCATATTCCGATTGTCCCGGTGCCTACTTTGGAAGGGCTTGCCTATAACCTGTACGGAGGTTTTGGGGAAAATCTTGTATGTCCGATGATGGATGCCAGAAGAAACCAGGTTTATTCCGGAATCTATGAGTTTCGCACAGAGGGAATGAGAAAAACTGATTTTCGTGAAGTGTGGAAAGGTCAGGCAGCAGCTGTTTCTGACGTAATTGAGGCACTGAACGGATTTGGAAGACCGGTTACGTTTCTTGGAGATGGTACCGGGGTTCAAAAAGAATATATTGAAGAGAACTGTCATGTTCCATTTGATTTTGCGCCGCCTCATTTGTCCAGACAGAAAGCAGGATCTGTGGCAGTGCTTGGAATGCAATATCTGATAGAGGGAAAAGCCGTGTCGGCAGAGTGCTTTAAGCCAGCGTATTTCCGGTTGTCGCAGGCAGAGAGAGAACGGATGGAACGGGAGAAACAGACACCATGAAGGAGGAGCATGTGAATTCTTTATGCAGCGGGATTACAATCCGCAGAATGGGGCAGGAGGATCTTTTGGAGGCAGCCAGACTGGAAAAGGAGATTTTTTCAAGACCTTGGAGTTATCAGAGCCTTCATGATGCGGTAGAGAATGAGAAAAATTGCTATCTTTGCGCATATAATGAAGAGGGAGATGGAAAACGTCTTGTGGGATACTGTGGTTTCTGGAATGTAGCACAGGAAGGCCAGATCTATAATGTTGCCGTGGATGAAAGCTACCGCCGCCGGGGGATTGCCCGTTGCTTGATGGAGAAGCTTCTGGAATGTGGAAAAGAGGCGGGTATTCTGAGTTATACGCTGGAAGTGCGCAAAAGCAACGAGGATGCCATTCATTTATATGAACATCTGGGGTTTTCGAAAGCCGGAATCCGGAAAAACTTTTATGATGCTCCGAAGGAAGATGCCATCATTATGTGGAAACAGTGACAGTATTTCCCATTAGTCAAATGCCGGGGAATCCTTTATAATGAATTGTAACAGTTCAGCCATAACTTGTATGACGCGGACTGTATTGTTACAATTAACTCATGTTATATTAGAGAGGAAACGCTGGGATAGGAAAGAGGTAGATGGATGAAGGACAAACAGGTATATTGCAATCAGTGCAGGAAAGAAATCAGCCTTTCCGGCCAGGAAGATTTTTTTCATGGAAGTAAGGCATGGGGGTACTTTTCAAAAAAAGATCTGATGCAGGATGAATTTTATTTATGTGAAGACTGCTATGATCATATGATTAGCCAATTTCAGATTCCTGTTTGCCGGACAGAAAGAAAAGAAGTGCTTTAGGCACTTTGTAACAGTTCAGCCGTGACGAACACACAGCTGCCGAAAGCACGCAGAATATCAGGTACCATGAAATATCCCTTTGAACACGTCGGCACTTGGTTTTGCTTTTTTTGCAAAACCTTAGTACCGCTACGTATTCAACGGAGCGAAAGCGGGTATTTCATGGTACCTGATATTCTGCGTGCTTCCGGCGGCTGTACGCTCGTCACGGCTGAACTGTTACGGCACTTTTTTCTTTTTCGTTGTGTCAATTGCATAATTATGCTACTATAAACATAAGAAAATGACGATATAATAGATATAGAAACGGAGTAACACATGTTAGATTTATGTTTATTGGGAACTGGTGGTATGATGCCGCTTCCGAAACGTGCACTGACGGCATTGATGACCCGGTTTAATGGTAGCAGCCTTTTGATTGACTGTGGGGAAGGCACGCAGGTATCCATTAGGGAAAAGGGGTGGAGTTTTCATCAGATTGATGTAATCTGTTTTACCCATTATCATGGGGATCATATCAGTGGACTACCAGGTTTACTGCTCTCTATGGGAAATGCAGAGAGAACCGAACCGGTTACCCTGATTGGGCCGAAAGGCCTGGAACGGGTGGTAAGTGCCCTTCGGTGCATTGCACCTGAGCTGCCATTTCCAATTATATACCGTGAGATTGAAGGAGCAGCACAGCACTTTTCCATTCACGGATATGAGATTGACACTTACAAAGTAAATCACAATATTCTTTGCTATGGTTATTCCATAGAGATTCCAAGAGCGGGGCGTTTTGATCCGGAGAAGGCAGAGAAAAACCAGGTGCCAAAGCGTTTATGGAGCCGGCTTCAGAAGGGGGAGACATTTACGGAAGATGGCATTGTGTACACGCAGGATATGATTCTTGGACCGAAAAGAAAGGGAATCAAAGTAACCTATTGTACCGACAGCCGTCCTACGGATGCCATAGTAGAAGCAGCAAAGGGAGCGGATCTTTTTATCTGTGAGGGAATGTATGGTGAAAAAGACAAGGCGGCAAAAGCGGTGGAACACCGCCATATGACGATGCAGGAGGCGGCAAAGATTGCGGCAAAGGCTATGCCAAGGGAAGCCTGGCTTACGCACTACAGTCCGTCTATGGTAAGGCCGGAAGAATATATGGATTCGGTTAAAAAAATATATGAGCATATCAAGGCGGCCAGAGACCGTTGGAGCCTGACGTTGGATTTTGATAAAAATGAGTAGGTTTTAAGCAAACCGGAGGTGACGTATATTATGACGAACAGAGAAAAGATCCAGGCATTGAAGATTAAGCAGAAAGGCAGTGCGAAAAAGAATCTATTGGTGTTTGTTATTTTGATTCTCATAATTGGAATATACGCAGTACACACCTGGAATATATCAGGAGGCAGCCAGACAGCTAAGAAAAAAAGTGAAGTAGAAAAACTGATTTCCAGGGATCTGGAAGTGAATTATCCGGGAACCCCAAGGGAAGTAATGCGGTTTTACAGCCGGATTCTAAAGTGTTATTATAATCAGGACTTAACGGAGGAACAGGTGGATAGCCTTGCTGCCCAGATGCGCTGTTTATTTGATTATGAATTATTAGAGCAGAATCCAAAGGAAACGTATCTGAATCAGCTGAAAGAGGAAATCCGGCAGTATAAGAAAGCAAAAAAAACGGTTACAAACTGTGTAATTGATGAAAGCAGCAATGTAGAGTACCGCACTGTGGATGGGGAAAAATATGCTACGATTTATGTCGCCTATACCACCCGGAAAAAAACGGAATACCAAAGGGTCTGTGAACAGTTTCTTATGAGATGTGACCGTGAGAAAAACTGGAAGATTGTAGGCTGGAAACAGGTTGAGCCGGAAGATTTTCCGATTGAAACAGAGGATTGAGGACGAAATGGAAAAAGAAATATATATACTTGGAATTGAATCATCTTGTGATGAGACCGCAGCAGCAGTCGTAAAAAACGGAAGAGAGGTCTGTTCGAATGTAATTGCTTCACAGATCGATATTCATACACTGTATGGAGGGGTTGTGCCGGAGATTGCCAGCCGCAATCATATTGAAAAAGTAAATCAGGTAATTAACCAGGCGTTGGCAGACGCAGGTAAAACACTCGAAGAGATCGATGCCATTGCAGTGACTTACGGTCCGGGACTGGTGGGGGCACTTTTAGTTGGCGTGGCTGCCGCAAAGGCAATTGCTTATGCTGCCGGAAAGCCTCTGGTCGGAGTCCATCATATTGAGGGGCATATTTGTGCCAATTATATTGAGCACAACGAATTAAAGCCGCCTTTTTTGTGTACAGTAGTCTCCGGAGGGCATACCCATCTCGTAAAAGTAACGGATTATGGAAAGTATGAAATCCTAGGCAGGACAAGGGATGATGCAGCGGGAGAGGCATTTGACAAAGTAGCAAGAGCCATCGGACTGGGATATCCTGGCGGTCCAAAGATTGACCGTGTTGCAAAAGAGGGAAATCCAGATGCAATTGCATTCCCAAGAGCCCATATTGAAGATGCACCGTATGATTTTAGCTTTAGCGGATTAAAATCAGCGGTACTGAATTATATGAACCAGTGTAAAATGCGTGGCGAAGAAGTAGTAATTGAAGATGTAGCAGCTTCGTTTCAGAAAGCAGTTGTTGATGTGCTGGTGGAGAGAACGGTTCTCGCAGCAAAAAATCTTGGGATTCATCAGGTGGCATTAGCAGGAGGAGTTGCCTCGAATTCTGCTCTCCGGGCAGGGATGGCAGCGGCCTGTGAAGAAAATGGGCTTAATTTATGTTATCCATCTCCAATATATTGTACAGATAACGGTGTCATGATCGGGGTGGCAGGTTATTATGAGTATCTGGCTGGAACCCGTCATGGACTGGACTTGAACGCTGTGCCAAATCTGAAGCTGGGGGAACGATAACATGAAGTGTGCCGCAATTATTCTGGCTGCAGGCCAGGGAAAACGGATGAAGAGCAGTCAGCCAAAACAATTTCTGATGTTGGGAGATAAGCCGTTGCTTTATTATGCCTTACAGGCATTTGAACAGTCAGACCGGATTGGGGAGATTGTTTTAGTGGCGGGAGAAGAATATTTATCCTATTGCCAGGAAAATATAATAGAAAAGTATCATTTTCAAAAAGTGAGTCACATCATTGCAGGAGGACAGGAGCGGTACGACTCGGTCTATCAGGGACTGTCTGTGCTTTCAGATGTGGATTATGTGTTTATTCATGATGGCGCGCGCCCATTTGTGTCCGGGCAGCTGATCGAAAGAGGATATCAGACGGTTCTTTCAAAAAAAGCCTGTATTGCAGCAGTCAGGGTAAAAGATACGATTAAGGTTGCCGATTCTGCCGGGAAGGTGCAGGAAACCCCGGATCGCAGCAGCCTGTGGCAGGTTCAGACTCCCCAGATCTTTTCCTATCCACTGATCAAAAATGCATACGATTCCTTGCAGGAGACAGATAAACAGGGAATTACCGATGATGCCATGGTCGTGGAACAGATGGCGGATTGTCCGGTGTTTGTCTTTGAAGGGGATTATCGGAATATAAAGATTACCACACCGGAGGATCTGGAGATCGGAGAAGTGTTTGTGAAGGATTTTGCGATGATTTAGCTATTTTATTGCACAGCTGCTTCAAAAAATGTAACTGTTCAGCCGGGGACATTCATAAAGTGCCTGAATATACAAATTAGCTATAAATATCCTTTTGGCTGGCACTTTATTCATGTTGGGCGTCCGCCCGATAGAAATGATTGTGCAAATTGGACTTAGCCTGCTAGCAGTCATATGCAAATTGCATAATCATTTCTGACCCGGCTGAACTGTTACAAAAAAATGAAAAAAATGAAAATTATTGTTGACAGCATCGAAATGAGATGATAAAATAATCCTTGCCGTTCGATTGAGAATGGTTTAGAAAATAGAAAAGTAATGGAGAGGTATCGAAGTGGTCATAACGAGGCGGTCTTGAAAACCGTTTGTCCGCAAGGGCACATGGGTTCGAATCCCATCCTCTCCGCTCAGCAATACAGAGTGTTGCTTGTGAACTGATGATTCAGGCACTGGTACATGGAGAAGTACCCAAGAGGCTGAAGGGACACCCCTGGAAAGGGTGCAGGTCGTTAATAGCGGCGCGAGGGTTCAAATCCCTCCTTCTCCGTTCGTTTTTTTGAAACAAATGAGAAATAGATCCTCGCTCATACATTGGCATTGAGATAGAGAATAAAAAGTTTTAAAAAAATGAAAAAAAGTTGTTGACAAGAGCAAAACAGCATGATAGAATAGATTTTGCTGACGCGGTAAAGAACAAAAACAAAAAACGCCGCAAAGCCTTGAAAAACAAGAAGAGAACCTTGATAACTGAACAGTGAAACAACCTCGAAAATTCCAAATAAAAATTTGGGAGCAATCCCAAAAACGAGTTTTCAAAGAACACATCTTTTATAATAGGAAGATGTACCTTAAAACAGTAAGTAATATGGATTAGCCAAGCTAGTTCTGGAACAAAGGATTGACCGAGAGGATACATCCCGCCACTAAGTTCGGAAAGACCTCACTAAGTGCCAGGATGTTGGTTTTGACAAAACTCGAAACCACCTCGTTAAGTCAAAACTCAAATATGAGAGTTTGATCCTGGCTCAGGATGAACGCTGGCGGCGTGCCTAACACATGCAAGTCGAACGAAGCACTTTATTAGATTTCCTTCGGGGATGAAGATATTGTGACTTAGTGGCGGACGGGTGAGTAACGCGTGGGAAACCTGCCTCATACAGGGGGATAACAGCTGGAAACGGCTGTTAATACCGCATAAGCGCACGAAACCGCATGGTTTTGTGTGAAAAACTCCGGTGGTATGAGAT
>JAQXIP010000074.1 GCA_029007845.1 Clostridiales bacterium | reverse complement strand
CTGGTTATATTTCTCAAGGCTTATAATCACAACGTTTTTTTCATCTTTCCGAGTGACAATCACTGTTTCATGTAAATCCGTTGCTTTATCACAGTAATCCTTCAGATTATTCCTGATTGTTGAATAATTTACCGCCAACATGACAACACCCTCTTTCCATTTTTGTACAATATATTGTACGTTTTCCTGTACAATAAGTTTACTATATTAGTATGCCCATGTCAACGACATGAATATCAAACTCGGTACGGCTTGTTCTGTACTTTTCCTTCTGTCTGCGGATGAATTCCGGAAAACGGTTTTGCGCAGGAGCCGCTCTACACGTGAAATTTCAAGGTTACATATGTATATAAGTTTTCACATATTTTCAAAACTTCTTTTGCCTCTTTCCCTTTTAATACTGAGTGAACAAACAGCTCTACCACCTGATTATTGTACTCAATTTCTGTAAAATGCCCATCTTTTTGAATCGTATCCCTTAAAAACACCACCATCTGCGTAGACTTTCGTTCTTTCGAATTCAAACAGAACATATCAATATGGTGTAAAATAAAATCCTCTTCCTTTTTAGAATACACTTCTCTGCTGCTTGGTATGAACTTATTATTCAAAGCATCATATTGTATCTTCAAATCTCTTTCCGCATGAATTCCAATATCAGAAGCCTTCACCCCAAGTGGTTGCATCAAAAATTGTGCGGTGTTTCTTTTTAAATATTTCTTCTTAAACTGTTGGTATGCTTTACACGGCTTTTCACAAAATTTTCCCCCACATTCTGCCTCGTTGATAAACTGTTCTATATCCTCACCTTCAGGGATTCTATCTTTTTCTCCAATTCTTTTATATTTATCATTACAAACCGGACAAGCAATTCCAATATTAGGAATACAGTTTTTAAGTTTCTCCGGTGCAATCGAAGACTCCATTGCATGTTCCAGATGTCCATATTCATTCTGATCAATTTTAATTCGGTTATAACAATACATGCAATAATTACGGCTTGCCTTTTATAAGGCTTTCTTTAGATTCTCCCTCCCCAATCCAGAAGAATAACTATACTCGTTTTCCGAATACTCTACATAATATTGCGGCAAATCTATCATCAGTATATCCTTTTCCATATTACATTACCACACCCCAATTTGACGATATAAAACTTTCTCAGCCTTTGTTAAATCATCTTCACTAATTGCTGCATAACATCTTTCCTCATTCTCACCCCATATTCCAGCAATTCGATTATTAAGCAGTTGTCTTAGTATCTCCTCATATTCATTTCCATGGCTATTCTCACCTCTTCCAAATACTCCTTTAAATACAGCCATCGTCTCATCAATATTCTGAAAATCACCCGCATCTAAAACTTCAACCGTACTTTCATGCATGATTATAATATTGCATTTTGATGCCGCCGTAATCACTTCTGCAGAATGTGTTGTAACAATAAGATCCATTTCTGAAAATTGCTCCTTAATAAGAGTATACAATCTTCCTGCATTGCTCGGCGATAAATATTCATCGATCTCATCTATTATTGCAATCGCCCGTTTTTCATCCTGAATTGGTCTGACTGTTTGAAAATAAAGTAATTCTAAAAGAATACGTACAATCGCCTGATAACCATTTTATATTCTTCCGATATCCCCTGTATCATATCGAACTTCCTGGGTTTCGGGAGAATAAAGAGAAAACCCCATCCCAAAATAATCACGAAGCAACGATTGTATTTCATCTTCAAAATATGGATAAATTAATTCAATACATTCTGTTGCTGTGCCATAATATGCCCATGAATCTTTTATGTTAAAATTATCATCACTCAAACGCGCTGCAATGATAGATGACTTATACTGCAAGTCTTCTCCTAATGTTTTCACAGCACGAATATCCAAACTTCGATTGACTGCATCAATAAAATAAAGCATTCTGCTCGTTTCTTTCATAAAACGCTTAAGTGCCTCTGATTTACCTGCTGCATTTTCCCCAATCAGAATGCTGTCCGGATATGGCAATTTTTTACTGTCTAATAGTTCAACAGTTTCAAGAAGCATATCTTGACAAAACTTCATAGGTTCCCTTCCACCTTTCATTCATTTTCCCCTTCTGAACCATTCCTTGCCGTGAACTTTCCTTGTATCTTTTATCATTTAGCACGGCTTCTACAACATCATCCGTTATCTGGACATCGATGTCTGCTTTTTCGCTTACAACAAACAAGCTTTCAATCAATGCCTTCTGCAGACCTAATACCTTTCCCAAATTAAAGCGCGAGAAAAAGTCTTCCAACACTGATTTATAATGTTCAATTTCAGCCTCGCTCATTTTTACTGAATTTTCTGAAAAATTATCCATCCAATCAGAATAATTGCTGTGATAATTGTCAATTACAAACTCATTCTTTTTATACTTTACATTCTTTTCAACCGTACATAGACGCAATAACATCTCCATATCTTCCTCTTTATCGCTTTCACGTCCCCTGATTCTCTTCCAATCCCCATTTTCATCATTAATTGTTCTTAGCATGTCGTAAAAAGAACAATTATATACTCCATTCCTTACTTCCTGCTGAGAGAGTTGCGTCCCTTTAGAATTAAGATTTTCAAATATTTTCTGTATATCTGTTATGCGATTTTCCATAGAATCCCATCTTAGTTCAATAACTGTAATAGTAGTGTAATCGACTTTTCTTTTTAACTCCATTGGTAATGCATGATAGCTAATATCCGTTTTGCTATTTGATTTGTCATCTTCCAGATACGTGATCATATCTACCAAGTCATAATTTTTTTCCAATACCTCACGATATGATAAATTCACAACATCCATTTTTCTATAGTCAACTGCTGAATATTTTTTTGAATCAATCAACTTCCCAATATAGTAGAAAAATAAACTCATAACCCTCTGTTGTCCGTCAAGTATTTCTAATTGCCCATCTAGATTACGATATGCATAAATGGGAGGTATTGGATATCCTTTTACCAGAGAACGTGCTAATTCATGAACCTGTTCCGGTTTCCATCGGAACTTTCTTTGATATTTTGGTATGAAATACAAATTATCATTAACACCCTCGACCAACGTTTTAAATGCAACGTCAGACTTATATTGTTGTACTGTTCCAATTTGAATTGTTTGCATTTGTGTTCCTCCCAGCTGTTCGAGTAAATAAATATAATCAATTTTACCATATATATCAATCATTTCAAAGTCATTTTTCTGCCTATGCAGCACCAAAAGGTAGTTTCGTCATTAAAAGTTCCGGGTAAAATTAGATTCCGGATGAAAGAACTCATACACCTGTTTTGCTGCCAATGCATTCATCCCGGGAACTTCCCGAAGCTTCTCTTCCTCTGCGTCGCGAATCTGGTCTACGGAGCCAAACGAACGCAGGAGTGCTTTCCGGCGGGCCGGTCCGATTCCGGGAATATCATCCAGAATGGAATGAACCTGTTCTTTACTACGAAGTGAACGGTGGTACTCGATGGCAAACCGGTGGGTTTCATCCTGAACTCTTGTAAGCAGGTGAAATTCCGTAGAATTGGTCTTAATCGGCAGTTCCTGGCCTTCATAATACAAGCCTCTTGTACGGTGGTGGTCATCTTTTACCATACCACATACAGGGATCTTAAGGTGAAGTTCCTCCAGAACTTCCAGTGCAATATGAACCTGCCCTTTCCCTCCATCCATCAGAATCAGATCCGGGAAATGAGAAAAGCTGCCTTCCTTCACATCTTCCCCTTTTGCCTTTAATTCTTCCTGTTCTTTCAGTCCGTGGGTGAATCTCCGGGTAAGTACCTCACGCATGCTGGCGTAATCGTCCGGTCCACTCACGGTCTTAATCCGAAATTTCCGGTAAGCATTCTTCTTCGGTTTTCCATCTACAAACACAACCATGGAGCCAACGGACTGAAAACCGCTGATATTGGATATATCATAGGACTCCATCCGTTCCGGAACCGGAATCCCAATGACCTGTGCCAGATTGGCAAGGGCACCTTTTGTCCGTTTCTCTTCCTGCTCCCAGCGTTTTCCATCCTTCTCTAATAACATTCCTGCATTTTTTTGTGCAAGCTGTACAAGTTTGTTCTTCATGCCAAGCTTCGGTGTCTGAATCGTTACTTTCTGGTGAACCCGGGAGGAAAGCCATTCCTCCAGAAGCAGTTTCTCATCGGATGGGATCTCACATGGCAGATACAACTCTTTTGGAATATAAGGGGTTCCGCCATAATACTGCTTGATAAAGGCAGAAGCTAGTTCCGGTTCTGTCTCATCCTCAATATGACTGAAGTAAAAATGTTCCCTTCCAATCATTTTTCCCTTCCGGATGAAGAATACCTGCACCACCGCCTTGGTTTCCCTTACAATCCCATTTTCATCCGGTCCTTTACGCAGGGCAATTCCCAGAACATCCCGGTCTCCCTCGTCATCCATGGTGATTTTCTGTTTCTGCGCGACTTGTTTGACACTGTTGAGTAAATCCCGGTACTGGGCAGCCTTCTCATATTCCATTTTTTCTGCTGCCTGATTCATCTGTTCCGTAAGATAAGACATCACCGCATCGTATCTTCCATTCAGAAAATCCAGTGCCTGGTTAAACCGTTCCCGGTATTCTTCTTCGCTGATATAGCCCTGGCACGGCGCAGCACACTGATGGATCTGGTAACAAAGGCATGGGCGTTCTTTCCCGGTATCCCTCGGAAGTACCCGGTTACAGGTGCGCAGACCATAGATTTTCTGAATCAGTTCCAGTGTGTCCTTTACCGCTCCCGCACTGGTATACGGTCCAAAATACTTTGCCTTCTCTTTTTTCGGCGTGCGAAGCTTCCCGGATGCACCTGCCGCTGCCCCCGCCTGTTTTCCATTCCGTATCTCCCCCAGATTCGCCTTCCGGACAAACTGAAGCCGTGGATAGGCTTCCTCCACCGTTGCTTTAATAAAAGGATAACTTTTGTCATCCTTTAACATCGTGTTATATTTTGGCCGGTATTCCTTAATCAGATTGGATTCTAACACCAGTGCTTCCAATTCCGAATCGGTAATGATATATTCAAAATGATCGATCTGGGAGATCATTCGTTCAATTTTTGGAGAAACATTCCGGCTTGGCTGGAAATACTGATGCACCCGGTTTTTTAAACTAATCGCTTTTCCTACATAGATAATCTTATCGTGAACATCGTGCATAAGATAAACTCCCGGCTTAGCCGGGAGTTTCTTTAATTCTTCCTGAATCTGAAACATCGCAATCATCGTTCCTTTTATAATGGATTGTCCTGGTTTTCTACAGCTGTCTCTTCTACCGTTGTCTCCTCCGAGTCCCCTTTCACTTTATGATAGATCTCCATAAACTGTTTTCCGGTAATCGTTTCTTTCTCATACAAGTACTGGGTAATCTCATCGAGTATCTCCCGGTTCTCTGCTAACAGCCGTTTTGCTTCCTCGTAGCAGTCTTTCAGAATCTTCATTACTTCTTCATCGACCTGGGCTTCGGTACGGGAGCTGCAGTTGCTTACCGGACGGCCATCCAGATAACGGTTTTCCACCGATTCCAGTCCCATGAGACCAAACCGCTCGGACATACCATACTGGGTAACCATTGACCGGGCCATGTTGGTTGCCTTCTCAATATCATTCGAAGCACCCGTTGTAACGGAATCAAATACCAGCTCCTCTGCAGCACGTCCGCCAAGAGCGGTTGTAATGTCGATTATCATCTCGTCCTTGCTCATCAGGAACTTCTCTTCTTCCGGAACCTGCATGACATAGCCAAGAGAGCCTTTTGTACGAGGCACAATCGTGATTTTCTGTACCGGCTCTGCACCTTTCTGAAGGGCTGCAACTAATGCATGTCCGACTTCGTGGCATGCCACAATCCGTTTCTCCTTCTTGCCAAGGATACGGTCTTTCTTCTCTTTTCCGGCAATGACTACCTCCACTGCCTCTAAAAGATCCGCCTGGGATACGGCTTTTCTGCGGTCTTTTACTGCCATGATGGCTGCCTCATTAATCATATTGGCAAGATCCGAACCAACGGCTCCGGATGTAGACATGGCAATCTCTTCCAGATTCACCGTCTCATCCATCAGCACATCTTTGGAATGCACTTTAAGGATATCCACACGGCCTTTCAGATCCGGCTTATCGACAATAATCCGGCGGTCAAACCGTCCCGGACGAAGCAGTGCTTTATCCAGAACTTCCGGCCGGTTCGTAGCAGCCAGAACGACAAGTCCTTTTGATGTATCAAAACCATCCATCTCGGATAACAGCTGGTTTAACGTCTGTTCCCGCTCATCATTGCCACCGCTTCCGGTGCCACTGTCACGTTTCTTTCCGATGGCATCCACTTCATCAATGAAAATAATACAAGGTGCCTGCTGCTGTGCCTGCTTAAATAAGTCCCGGACACGGGATGCACCGACACCTACAAACATCTCCACAAAATCAGAACCCGACAGGGAGAAAAATGGTACTTTTGCCTCTCCTGCCACTGCTTTGGCAAGCAGGGTCTTACCGGTTCCCGGAGGTCCGACAAGCAATGCACCTTTTGGCAGCTTTGCACCGATCTGGGTATATTTTCCAGGATTGTGTAGAAAATCTACCATTTCACGAAGGGAATCCTTCGCTTCTTCCTGGCCTGCCACATCCTTAAAGGTAATGCCGGTTTCTTTTTCCACATATACTTTTGCGTTGGACTTGCCAACTCCCATGACGCCTCCGCCGCCTTTTGTCATCATACGCATTAAAAGCGTCATTACAAGAAAGATTCCAACAAACGGAAGAATCCACTCCAGCAGAAAATCAATAATGCTGGAACTTGCGCTTGTCACCTGGCGTTTGTAATCAACGCCTGCTTCCTCAAGACGGTTGATCAGGTCAAAATCTGATCCGATATATCCAGTATAATAGGTGATGGCATTTCCAAATAATGCGCTTCCGGAAACTGTCTTATCAACATTTTTCATTTCGATCAACAGACGGTCACTGGTAATCGTAACGGATTTCACTTCATTGTTTTCCAGTTTTTCAATAAACTGGTTATAAGACAGTTCCTGCGAGGTAGCTCTGCTCATCTGGTTCATCATAAATACAAACAAAAAGAAGACCATTAATGCCGTTAAAAGACATAACACATATGCCAGTCTATTTCCATTATTCCGGTTATTGTTATTTCCCTGGTTCTTATTCTGGTTCGAGCCGCCATTTCCCATGCCGCCATTGCGGTATGGACCGCTTGGACCGCTTGGACCATTGGAACCATTTGGAACATCACTTTTCCAAAACTTCATTTTCCTCCTCCTTACTTCCATGTATCCAGCCAGCCGTTTTTACCCACGACTGGACTGTATCCATTATACGTTTAGTCTTCCCATAAATCAATTGGATTTATGGGAATTTTTTTTGAACGATGCAAATGCTTCATAAATACAAGGCACTACAAGTAATGTCAGCACGGTTCCGTAAATTAATCCGCCAATCGTTACCAGTGCCATCGGCTGCACCATATCAGCGCCCATACCGATTCCTAATGCCATGGTGGACAACCCTAAGATCGTAGTGAGTGCCGTCATCATAATCGGACGGAGACGATGCTTTCCGGTTGTAATGATGGCTTCCCGCACATCCATTCCTTCCTCTCGCAGCTGGTTCACGGAATCCACAAATACGATACCATTATTTACAATAATACCTGACAGCATAACCATACCGATCATGGCAATAATACTGACATCCTTTCCGGTTAAATAAAGGGCAGCAAATCCTCCGGTAAACGCCAGAGGCACCGTAAACATCACAATAAACGGGCTCTTTAACGACTGGAACTGTGCCACCATAATCAGATACATGAATATTAACGCCAGCACAAGCATCAGAACAATCTGCTCCATGGCTTCCATTACGGTTTCATTTTCTCCATCGTATTCCAGACTATAGCCATCCGGCAGGGAAACGCTCTTTAGTGCTTTATGCACATTTGCAGAGACATCCGTTGTCGTATAGCCTTCTTTCACAAGACCACTGACTGTAATATAACGGGTCTGGTTTGTCCGGCTGATAGAAGAAGGCGCACTGGCATTTTTCACATCTGCGATCTTAGAGACTTTGACATCTACTTTTTCTTCGCCTTTTGTTCCTTCTATTTTAAGATTTTTCACATCTTTCAATGTATAGCTCTCTTGTTCTTCATCCTTTACATACACCGAATAATCTTTGGTGTCCGTTGACAATGTGGTAGCGGCGGAGGCTTCTTTTAATGATGCCTGTACTTTCTGGAATACCTGTGCAACGGTCAGTCCGTACCGGGCAGCCTTTTCTTTATCCACCACCAGACGGTATTCCGGTGTAGATTCACCGAGTCCGTTATTCACTTCCGTAAGACCATCTACTTTTTCTAACTTCTCGCCGATCTTTTGGGCAAGATCCTGAAGCACATCGATTTCTTTTCCTTTTACTTTGATTGATATGCCTTCTGTCATCAAAGAGCTCATATCCATCGTGGATTCTGAGACAGAGATTTCGCAGTCAAAATCTTTTGTCTTGTCTTCAATCATCCGGGCGATCTCTTCATTGGAATGTTTTTTGTCTTCCTTACATTCGATATAATAGCTGACACTGTCAAAGGAATCATCACTTCCAAGCCCAAGCATAGACATCTGGCTGCCGCCGACCATAGCGCCAACGGTTTGAATATCATCGATTTCCAGTACCTTTTCAATAATCTGGTCGGATACGTCTGCCGTCTCCTTGAGTGTCTTTGTTCCTTCCGGCATCACCATCGTCATAGTCATCTGTGTGGAATCCATATCCGGGAAGAAGGAAAATCCTTTTGACAGAGACAATCCGACACTGGCAGCAAGCATTACAAGAACAAATAAAAATACAATCGCCTTATGGTTCAGGACAGCAGGGAGGATTTTCGAATAACCGTTACTAATCCGGTTAATCAGCTTATTCTCTTTTTCGGATACTTTTCCAAACGCTTTTGAAGCAACCATTGGCACAAAAGTTATGGCAACAACCAGACTTGCCAGCAGGGAATAAGCAATGGTCAGTCCCATGTCCTTAAACAGCTGTCTCGTAATTCCTGTGGTAAATACAATTGGCAGGAATACACATACGGTAGTCAGGGTGGAAGCCGTAATTGCTCCCGCTACCTGGTTTGCTCCTTTTATGGAAGCCTCTTTTACGGAATAACCTTCCTTTCGCAGCCGGTATATATTTTCAATTACTACGATTGAGTTATCCACCAGCATACCAACTCCCAGTGCCAGACCGGAAAGGGAGATGACATTCAGGGTAACTCCACTGAAGTACATTAATACAATGGCAAATACGACTGATACCGGAATGGATACCGCAATGATTCCGGTAGGACGGATATCCTTTAAGAAGCACAGCAGAATGAGCACGGCAAGGATTGCTCCAAATAGCAGATTCTCAATAACCGAACCGGACACCAGATCGATATACATTCCCTGGTTCATCAGAGTCGTAAATGAGATGCTGCTGTCTTCATCTGAGATCTCCTGGAATTTATCCGTTACACGGTCTGCCACTTCCTTTGTGGAATATTCATTCTGTTTTGCAATTGCCAGAATAATACCAGGGTTTTTATTTACTTTTGTGTAGACTTTATCTGCATTCGTCTCGACAAAAACATCTGCCACATCAGACAGCTTAATCGGTTCCACATCATCCATGCCGAGATCTAATAATACAAAATCAGACAGGCTGTCCACATCATCAAATTTATTTCCGACCCGGATCAGGTATTCCACGTCATCTTCGGTTACATAACCTGCCGGATAGTCGAAGTTCTGTGCCTTTAAGATTCCTTCAATGAGGTCTGTGTTAATGACATTCTCCATATCCGCACCTTCGTATGCGGCTTCTTTTGCATCTTTGAGGCTGGATTTCTGTTCTTCTAATTCCTGCTCTCCCTGCGTCAGTTTTGTCTTGGCATCTGCCATCTCACTTTTTGTTTCTGACTCTTTTGTCTTCAGCTCTATATAACTGTCATTAATCGTTTTTTTACCGTCGGTGATTTTAACCAGTGCAGTGTTTAGTTTTTCTTTTCCTTTGCTGATCTGGGTTAATCCGCTGTCAATCTGGGTTAATGACTGTTCCAGAAAAGTTATATAGTCTTTCAGGGAGTCAAAGGTCAGCGCATTCCCATTCTGATCCTGCTGTTTGGCAAGCTGCGTCTCCATCGTCTGAAGAATGGTGTTAATCGTGCCAAGCTGTGTCTTAACGGTAGCATTGTCCGGATCTTCCTTAAGGACTGCCTCTAACTGCTCTTTTTGTGTCGTTAAGGTCTGATAACTGTTCAGAAGATCCTTTAAGGAATCAATTGCTTTTTCTAACTGTTCCTTCTGGCTCTTTAAGGTTTCCTCCTGCGCTAACAGTTCCTTTAAGGATGCCTCTACTTCTTCTTCGGATTTTAATAATTCATACTTTGCATCGTCGATTTTTAACTCTGCTTCTGCAAACTTCTGGTTTGCCGTGGACTCTCCACTCTCAAGCTGCTCTTTTCCGCTGTCGATTTTGTTCTGTCCTTTTTTTAATGCTGCATCTGCATCTGCAAATTTGTCATCCAGCGCTTTTTTTATCTTTTTATTGACATCTTTTACTTTCTCATTCCGGATAATGACCTGGACAGACTCTTCGATCGTACCCATCGTCGTGACGGATGCCACACCTTCCTGGCTTTCCAGTGCCGGAAGAAGCGTATTTTCCACATAGGCACTCAGTTCTACCTGGTTCATATCTTCCTTATCAATGGCAGCCACCATAACCGGCATCATATTCGGATTGATTTTCATGATAATGGGATTGCCCACGCTCTCATCAAAATATCCGCTGATCTGATCCAGCTTCTCTCTCATGTCAATGGTTGCAGTGTCCATGTTCGTATCCGAATTAAACTCCAGTAATACCATGGAATAATTATCCGATGACACCGAACCAATATCTTTAATATTATCTATGGTAGCAACTGCCTGTTCAATGGGCCTTGTTACACCGGTTTCGACTGCCTCCGGGCTTGCCCCCGGATAAGTGGTGATGATAACCGCATACGGGAATTCCATATCCGGCAGCAGATCAACCGTCATCTTCGTATAAGCTACCGCTCCTAAAATAAGAACTAACACAATGCCTACAATGACGGTGTAGGCCTTTTTTACACTAAACTTCGAAAGCATATCGATCCTCCTTATAAGCTTATCTTCTTATAATAGTTGATTTTCCTCTCAAAAACAACCGAAACATTTTCCAAACATTGTATTTCACATTTTTTTCACATTTCGTTTCCAGTGCCTGTACATAACAGTTCAGGCATACGAAATAAAATTATAGGTGGATTTTTGCCCGCCATTATTGTATACTAATGAATAAGTGTTTGTTGGTAGGCATTATGGGGTCAAAAAAATTTGACCCCAACATCATTTTGATTTAGATATCATAAGGAGGAACATCATGTCTGTAAAATATGTATTTGTGACCGGCGGTGTTGTATCCGGCCTTGGAAAAGGCATCACGGCAGCATCCCTTGGACGCCTTTTAAAAATGCGTGGATACAAAGTTACAATGCAGAAATTTGACCCTTACATTAACATTGACCCAGGTACTATGAACCCAATTCAGCACGGTGAAGTGTTCGTAACCGATGACGGTGCAGAAACGGATCTGGATCTTGGACATTATGAACGTTTTATCGACGAAAGCCTGACAAAACAGTCCAATGTGACTACCGGTAAAATATACTGGTCGGTCTTATCAAAAGAACGCCGGGGTGATTTTGGCGGAGGAACGGTTCAGGTCATTCCTCATATTACAAACGAAATCAAAAGCCGTTTTTACCGGAATGACGGATGTAAAGATACCCAGATTGCCATCATCGAAGTCGGCGGTACGGTAGGTGATATTGAAAGCCAGCCGTTCTTAGAGTCCATCCGGCAGTTTCAGCACGATGTGGGACGTGAAAATGCCATTCTGATTCACGTTACGCTGATTCCATATCTTAAGGCTTCCGGGGAGATGAAGACAAAACCAACCCAGGCAAGTGTAAAAGAGCTTCAGGGAATGGGAATCCAGCCGGATATTATCGTATGCCGTACGGAGATTCCACTAGAAGAGGGAATCAAAGATAAAATTGCCCTGTTCTGTAATGTTCCTAGCAAGCATGTTATGCAGAACCTGGATGTGGAAACCTTATACGAGGCACCACTTGCCATGGAAAAAGAGCATCTGGCAGATATTGCCTGTGAATGCCTCCATCTGGACTGTCCTGCTCCGGATCTGTCAGAATGGGAGACTATGGTGGACAAGTTAAAGCATCCTTCGAAAGAAGTAACGGTTGCTTTAGTTGGTAAATATACGGCATTGCACGATGCTTACATCAGTGTTGTTGAGGCATTGAAGCATGGGGCGGTTGCACACAATGCCAGTGTCAATATTAAATGGATTCCATCTGAGTCTGTTACAAAAGAAAATGCAGGCGAACTGTTAGGAGATGTATCCGGCATATTAGTTCCTGGCGGCTTCGGTGACCGAGGCATTGACGGAAAGATTCTTGCCATCCAGTATGCAAGGGAACATCAGGTTCCTTTCCTCGGTCTCTGCCTTGGCATGCAGCTTGCCATCGTAGAATTTGCCAGACATGTGGTTGGTTTCTCAGATGCCCACAGTGCAGAACTGGATCCTGGTACAAACCATCCGGTTATTCATCTGATGGCAGACCAGGATGGCGTGGAAGACATCGGCGGCACGTTAAGACTAGGTGCTTACCCTTGCGTTCTGGATGAAGACAGCAAGGCTTATGCCGTATATGGGAAAAAAGAGATCTATGAGCGCCACCGCCATAGATATGAGGTCAACAACTATTACAGGGAAGATCTGGAAAAAGCGGGTCTTAAGCTTTCCGGTCTCTCTCCGGACGGACGTATTGTAGAGATGTGCGAGCTTCCGAACCATCCTTGGTTTATTGCGACACAGGCACATCCGGAATTCAAGTCAAGGCCAAACCGTCCTCATCCTTTGTTTAAAGGATTCATCGGGGCTGCGATTGAGTTTCAAGAATAAGTAAAAAAAAGATGGGGTTGCCGCTTTCACGAATTTCATTTGTGAAAGCGGCAGTCCCTTTTTTGTAACAATTCAGCGTGCTTCCGGCGACTGTGCGCTCGTCACGGCTGAATTGTTACCCTTTTTTAGCAGTCAAGCAGTTTTTGATAGTTTTGTGCTTCCTCTGTCTTCCCCTGCCGTCTGCAGATCGTTACTAACTGGCTGACCGGGTATTGCCTGCCGGAGCTGATCGTTAGAATCGGCTCGCTCTCAAAGGCAGCATTATAATACCACATGGCCGCTTCTTCCAGATCGTTCTCCTCTTCCAGATAATAATCCCCTAATTCACATAACACTTCGGAGCAGGGCTGGTCTGCTACCGTTTTTAACGCATTTTTAAGAAAGGGTACCGTTTTTCCCATCAGCCGGTAGGCATGGCAGAGAATACAGAATGCCTCCCTGACTTCATCAATCGAATGGCTGGCACTCTCCCCTTCTGCGATTTTCTGAAAATAGGGTATTGCTCGTTGGAACTGTTCTTTTGTCCCTGTCATGAGAAGTTCCCGGGCATACATATTATTCAGGCGCTTCGAAAGGGAATGTCCTTTTGCGGCCTGTTTTTCAAATATGTCGATATCTCTTGAACCATGGGGTGTCAGAGGTCTGTGCTGAATCCGGATATCCGAATCATATACAACCGGCTGGAGTCTTACTGCTTCATGTACCGGATCCTCCCAGCAGAAAGTGCGTATACGCTTGTATAATTTTGGCCGGTATTCTTCGTCAAAATTATAGGTTGTCCCGCATTCAAGCTGATTACAGTAAAGCATCTGGACGATCTCGATCTCCGGCAGAAGCACTTGTTTCAGTTTTAAAAATTCCTGCTGGTTTTCTTCGTCTAATACTTCGTCTGCATCGGCTACATAAATATAATCACAGCCTGCCTTCTCAAACGAAGCATTCCTTGCAGCCGAAAAATCATCCACCCATGCAAAATCGTATACCTTGTCCGTATATTCCCTGGCAATCTCCTTTGTACGGTCTGTAGATCCGGTATCTACGATAATCATCTCGTCTACAATGGGCTTTAAGCTGTCAAGACACCGCTTCAGCACGGCTTCTTCATTCTTAACTATCATACATAAGCTTATGGTAATCACGCGAACTGCTCCAAATCTTCTATCTTCTGGATATTTATGGTGGTGATCTCTTTTGAGATGCGCTTATTGAATCCGGCAAGCGTTCTTCCCGGTCCTACTTCAATAAAACTGGTTACGCCATGGCGGATCATTTCCTCAATACTCTGATACCAGCGGACGGAAGAATAGACCTGCTTTGCCAGAAGTTCTTTTGTCTGGCTGATATCTTCTATGTACGATGCCGTCACATTTGTTACATATGGTGTCGTCAACGGCTTGAGTTCCACACTCTTTAAATGCTCTCCCAGTTCCAGACCGGCCGGTTTTAACATGGAGGAATGGAACGGTCCGCTTACATTCAGTTCAACAACCCGTTTGCAGCCTGCTTCCAGAAGTTTCTCTTTCGCCAGTAATACCGCCTGCTTTTCCCCTGATATAACCGTCTGTGCCGGAGAATTATAGTTGGCGATTTCCACAATTCCCTCTACCTGCTCACAGATCTGGGCGATTTTCTCATCTTCCATTCCCATGACTGCAGCCATACCGCCTTGTCCTGCCGGTACGGTATTCTGCATCAGTATTCCTCGTTTTCTCGTTAATTTCGCAGCGGTCTTAATATCCATAGAGCCGGCTGCCACCAGGGCACTATACTCGCCAAGGCTGAGTCCTGCATAGACCTCTGCCCCGATTCCTTTCTCTTTGAGCGCCTCAAACATGGCGATCTCGGTTGTCATCAATGCCACCTGGGTATATTCAGTCAGATCGAGCCGGTCATTCTCCGTAAAACACAGTTCCATAAGGTCTAACCCCGTCGCCTCGGATGCCTCTTCATATACTTTTTTTGCTGCCGCACTGTTCTCATAAAAATCTTTTCCCATCCCCGGAGTCTGTGCCCCCTGTCCCGGGAAAATAATCGCAGTATGCGGTTTCACTTGTACATTCATCTGTTCTTCCATAAGATTTCATTCTCCTCCTGTAATAGTAGGTATCACGGGGGCAAAATACCCTTTGCCCCCAGCATCGTCTTTATTATACCAAACATACCCTATAGATTCTACAGTTATTTACTCAAACTTCGCACATGCGAATCAGGCGGTATGCCGGGACGTGCAGCGAAAGCGGGTATTTCATAATACATCGCATCCCCTGCACGTCCCGGCATACCGCTTGATTCACATGTGCGAAGTTTGAGTTATTTAAAGAATTGATGGGTTCCATGTCTGAATAAATAGGTAAGCTCGCTGTCAAACCAACGCACATTTTTTTTGCTTGCCATATTTCGACTCATAAAATAAAGAGCGCCTTCGGATTCATCTTCTCCCGCTAATACCTTCTTTACTGCCTTGCGGGTATCATCACTTATGGTCACCTCATAATATCTTCCATCCAGGATCGGTGAAAACTGGTATACTCCATTTTCATGCTGAAATACAACGTCTGTTACATTGTCCGGAAATTCCTCATTCTTCACCCGGTTTAATACCACATTTGCCACAAGCATTTTTCCTTTCAGATCTTCTCCTGTGGCTTCTGCTTCCACAATCCGGAGCAGCACTTTCTTATCTTCCTTGCTTAATTGAATGCCCGATACCTTGTCCTTTTTCTTAGCGGGTTTTTTTCTCGCCACAGGCGCCACGGTTTCTTTTACCGGTATATCCTCTACTGCGATTTCCACCCATCCGGAACAAATCTCCCGGTCAATTGCGTCCGTTACACAAAAAGAAGTGAGAAACGGCCTCTGGGACTGGGCAAGCGGCAGGGAAGCCGCCTCCAGCACATGGTCTCCTGTTGTCAGGATGAGCGTAATTCCGGTTAATAGGTACGCTGCCAGCAGCAATACATTTCTTACGAATTTGAATATTTTCATAGACATCTCCTTTGCACTTATCACTAGTATATGGAGATTATTCATGAAATATTCGGATAAGCCGCCGCAAAATATGACAGGCTTGCGTTTTTTGTTTTTTTTTAATACAATGATGATGCCAGGGTCAAAAGGTCATACGTTTCATGCTTGCATGAAAAAGTATGACATTGTGACCCGTAAAACATGAGAAAGTAGCCCGAACAGGGCGGATTTCGAATGTTTTAGAATTGCGAGAGCACGAAGTGCGTAGC
>JAQXIP010000073.1 GCA_029007845.1 Clostridiales bacterium | reverse complement strand
CTTCCATCGTAACCGGTATCGTATCCTCATACCCGAGCATCACATTCCCAAGGGAATCTCCCACAAGGATAGAATTCACTCCCGCCTCGTCAATCAGCCTTGCCGTAGAACAATCATACGCTGTCAGCATCGTTAATTTTTTATGCTCTTCCTTTGCTTTCTGAAATGTTAATACTGTATTTTTACCCATTTTCCTGACTCCTTTTTTTCTGCATTCCGGAATCAAAATACCTTTTGATTCCAGCTTCTTATGACAATAATGCTTCCATTTTTCCGTAATCCGTATCCGGATGCTTCTTTCTAGCCAGTTTTACAAGCGGTCTTGCCGTGGCTATATATGCTTTCTTCGTATTACCCCCAAGGCACGACAGATGACCGGCAACCGTTTTCACGTCATTTCGTTCAACCGGACCGGTTAATGCGCTCTCCGGACCGTCCTGTATCACAGCCTCCATATTGTGCTTCATCAGCGGGGACAACAGCTCTGCCGCCTCTTCTCTGGAAAAACCGCTTTTCTCCAAAAGCTCCAGTCCCATCTCGACCAATCCGATTACCTGATTGCTGACCATACTTGCAGCAGCATGATACGTTACCTTATCCTTTGTATCAATGACATGAACCGGATTTCCTGTTTTCCCGAACCATTCTTTCAGAACGGAGAGTGCATGCGCATTTCCTTCCATTGTAAAATGAACCTGATCTAAACTCTGATATGCGGATTCTTTGTCTGCGAACGCAAACATCGGATGAACCGAACAGCCATATGCACCTGCTGCCTCGATTCCATGAAAAACATCAACAGATAATGAGCCACTAAAATGACCAATTATTTTTCCCTGAACCGGCATCTTTGCAATGCAATCCCATACCTCTCCAATGGCACTATCCACCGTTGCGATAAAAAGGGTATCACTTGCTTCAACCAATTTCTCTAAACTCTCATATACGTTGCTTTTTGTAAATGACGCTGCCCATACTGCATGTTCCAGAGTCGGACTATAGTATCCGGACAATTCCATACCATGTTCCACAAAATATTTTCCCATGGAACAGCCAACTCTGCCAGCTCCTACAAAACCTGTCTTCATGTCATCACCTCCTGTATCTAGTGACAACACATTATTGTTGATGCAGTTTCCATCCGGAATACCGCTCAGTGGACAGAGTATCATAATCGGGCAGAAAATGCAAGGATAGGATGCGGGCATTTTCTTTTATCGTAACAGTTCAGCCGTGACGAGCGCACAGCCGCCGGAAGCACGCCGAATATCAGGAACCATGAAATATCCCTTTAAACACGTCGGCACTTGGTTTTGCGTTTTTTGCAAAACCTTAGTACCGCTACGTGTTCAATGGAAACTATGACTCAAATTTTTCCACACATTCAAACCGTGTACCAGCTTCTATGTCTAATTCGTCACCTGCATCCTTTACTTCCATCGTTTGGCTGCCCTTGTTATAATGCAGTTCCAGATTCGTGCCAGCCCTTGTCAGGCACATGATATCCAGTGCATCATCCTCTGCTTCCCACAAATAAACCAGTCCACTGATTTCCTCTATAGAAAATGTGCCAATCTCGTCACCTGTTCTGTAATCGGATGCGTCACTGTAAATGCTGATGGAAAGATCATTTTTTCCATCACTCCAGCGTCCTGCCAGTGCATCCAGCTCTTCGAAAGATACGTTTACCTGATGTTCTGAATCATCTTCTGGTTCTTCCGGCTGGGGAGCCTGCTCTTCTTTCGATTCCGGTTGTTCCTTAACAGCCTGTTCTTCTTTCCCATCCTGACTCTCAAGAGCATTTTCCTCTTGCTCCAGGTTCAGACTTCCCGAGTCGTCTGGTATCCCGTAACTTTCAAATACCCGCAGCATAAAAAGGTTCTTTACCAATTCCGTCTGGGGATTCCCATTCAAAGTAAGAGCATAAACCTCACATGTCTGTTTCTCATAATGGACAATAAACTGGATTGCAACCTTTGCTTTCTCTCCGTTATAGAGGCAGGTTCCGTTAAACTCCACCACATCCAGATCATCTACTGATTTATAATATTCCCAGCTGCAATCTCCAAAAAAGTCTTCAAAAGCCTGTCCAAAACTGATATGCGGATATGCTTCTGGACATCCGTCTTTCGCAATACGAATATACCGCTGATTTCCATCTAATAGATCCGAGCTGATATCTCCAAACAAAAATAACACCAAGCTTACAATAGCAAGAATAGCCAAGATCCCGTTTGTTTTAGCTAAACGGGCATTCCGGCGCTCATTCCGAAATGCATTCACAGGAGCATCCGGGGCTAAATATTTGAGCAACGCACCTGCTATTGTATGCCGTTCTAAGACGCGCTTGAATTTCTCCCGGTCAGAAGATATCGTAAGAATTCCCTCTTTCTGAATGAAGGTGTGCTTTCCTTTCTTTCCCTGAATACACACATTTCCTGTTTCATCCATATAAACATTTTTGATGGCTGCACAATTCATCTGGATTAATGTGTTCATAAGATCTTTGTTGTTATCCACATGAATCCCTTTCAAATACTCGTTTGCCAGTGCTGCTTTTTTTGCCTTCACCGAAGGGTAATAAATTTGGGTAAACAGGTACACCATCCCACAGGCAAATACTACCATTGCAGCCATTTCACTGACCAGAGAACCTAATCTTTTCTCTCCTTCCAGGACAGAGGTCATGCCGCTAAGGAAGCCTCTTGCCATAAGAAACAAATACAGTACTGCAAAAACTTTTTGAATGATTCCCCAAACTTTTTCACTCTTATGGACCTGATTCGTTAACTGGCGCAGTTCTTCAAAATCCTGGTCAACCTGGATTCCCGCCCCCAGGCTCTTTTGCTGGGCAAATGGATACACCTGCTGTCCTTGGTCTTGTTGTCCCTGGTTCTGTTGTCCTTCCTTTTGCTGTCCGGACTGGGAAGCAAAAGCTCCGCAGCCTGGGCAAAACCGCATCCCATCTGCTATCTCTTTTCCGCAATTTGAACAAAACATCTCTTTTTCCTCCTTTTCCCATTCAGGGTTGTTGTATTCCAAATGTTAAAAGGATTGTAGCAAATGGTGTGGACAGGATATGTCCGTTTCCCCTTTTCGTGAACAATATATTATTATTGCAGAATGTACATAATTACGTTATGATAATGCGCTAAGAAAGGGAGGCGTGCGTATGCCACAGATCAATACTTGCAAAAATCGGTATTGATGGTGCAAATTCCAACCTTACTACAGCCATACGAACGGTAGTTGTGGTTTTTATGGCCTGGGGAATGGTTTTTCTCACACATGCACAGAAAGGATTATCAGAAATCAGCAAAAAAGCTGGTTGTTTTTAATTTTGTCCGGATTAGCAACAGGGGCGTCATGGCTTTGCTACTATAAAGCACTGCAAACCGGTGACGCCTCCAAGGTTGTTCCAATTGATAAATTAAGCGTGGTAATTACGTTGGTTATGGCATTTGTGTTTCTTCATGAGGAAGTAACAGTGAAGTCTGCCATTGGATGTGTACTGATTGGAGTGGGGACTTTGGTGATGGTGGTTTGAACAAAACTCCATTAGTATGAAGAGATAAAATCTTCAAATGAATCATAGCATTTACTATAATTCGGTTTAAACTCTTCTGAACCCTCTAATTGCCATATTACAATAGTTGGCGTTGAATTATCATAACAAAGACATAAAAGACTATCATGATTAAGCTGTGCAAACGGAATTAAATCATAACCTAAAGAATCGCCATCAAAAACCATAAATTCGTCATATCTTGTAATCACTGCGTCTATGTCAAATGCTCCATTTTCTGATTCACTAATCTTGGGTACAATACACAGGAAACGCTCAATATTCCATTTATTTCCAACAACCATATTACTTTCTGGTATTCCACCATTATTATCCTTAATAAAAGTTTTAAATGATTCTGGCAGAGTCTTCTTCCATCTCTTCTCTCTCAATTCCAAAA
>JAQXIP010000072.1 GCA_029007845.1 Clostridiales bacterium | reverse complement strand
ATTTATGTTCCAATGACAGCCCATTTTATAGGGAATTTACTCGGAAACGGAATAGATGTTATTTTTACCGTCATTTCGATGATCTAAAGTTTAGATTAGCATAAACACCTTGTAATGGCAGGGGAAGAGATTGATATTCTGCAAAGGAATTGGCATGAAAAAGCCGACTGGATTTCGTTTTTTGAAACCGGCCGGCTTTTATCTTCCACCTATATTCCTCCTCACTCTGGAGAATACTTCTTCATGCGAATATCTAACATTCGTTTCCTTTGCTGCCCGGTCTGCTTCGTCTAATATCAGTTCAACATCATCGGTAAGCTGTGCATATTTTTCCAGACTCATAATAACCATGGAGCCATATCCATTTTTTGTCAAATATACTGGCTGTCCCTCTTTTACATCATTCTCAATCTCCGTAAACTTGTTTCTCAAATCTGATACTGGTCTGATTTCTATCACGAGTAGTTTTTTCTATCAGCTGTAATTGTCTGTATCAATTTTTCAGTCGGAAACTGGAAAGGATATGAATCACTTCTTCCTCTTCTTCTGTAGTATAACGGCCATCTGGAGAGGATACCATAATTACATATTCTGTTGGATACTCAAATGCACATTCTTCATAAAGGTTCTGCGTTTCGTGTTTTCCCTTGTATGATTGTGGGACAACTGTATAAAACACTCCACCATCTATTGGCTTAAAATCCTCATCCGTCTCCATATTTAATTCGCCGGTCATTTTTATTTTTGCGACCATAAAATCCCCTAAGTTGTAACAGTCTTTATCTGTCCCTTCTGGATACCCCGGAACAAAGCTTGAATCAGAAACCTTCGTTATTTCATATTCATACATAAAACGACCATCTCCACCCAGTGAGTCCGAAAAAGACATATACGTTATTTCAATTCCCCTTGGATTTGACAACGTATCGCATTCAAACAAATTAGGAAGTTCATCTATATCCTCAGATGCAACAGTCCAACCGTCGGGATAGTCAAAGCAAAATGTAGGACAAGAAACCTGATTCACCTTTCCATATCTCGTCGTATAAGTATTAGAATAGGATTTATGGCTAGTTACGACACCAGGATCTTCATCCGTCAATTGTTCCGTTTCCTCATAGTTACACTTGTCCGCCAATTCGGATAATCTGTCATCAAAAGACACCTCTACCGGAATAAGCAGATTGTCCTTTGTGATGTTCACTCTTGGGTTTGAATTAAATGATTTTACAAGTATAATCAGGCTAAAAGCAACCGCAATTACCGGCAAGAACACAAGCAACCATTTTCTACGATCTTTTTTCATACGTTCTAAGGCTCCTCCTTTTATGACGACACTTTTACTTTGATTTTTGCAAGCAATCCAGAAGAATTATATGCCTTTATGATTGTTGTCCCTTTCTTCTTAGCAGTTACCTTTCCAGATGAAGAAACGGCTGCCACCGATTTTTTTGAAGAAGACCACTTCACTTTTTTATCTTTGCTATTATTAAAAATTGTTCCCAACTGTACTGATTTACCTTTCTTAAGACTAATACAAAGTTCAAGACTGGATGATTCCGATGGCGCAAATCTTGCATAATAAGTACAATTTTGGGCACGATCTGCCCATAATCTAATATAATAAGTTCCCGCATCCAACTCACTATATCCCCAACTAGATGGCGAAAGTGAGTATGTCGTCAACCAGCTTCTATTACCAATCAAATTAATATTCTCATCATATAGCTGACCATAAAAATAAGCACTCACATATCCCGGGCGAAAATCCAGCACAAAGCTTCCTTTTTCCTTCAAAACTACTTTCAACGTAATCGTTTCTCCCGTATCACCATCTGGTATCTTCAACTCATCAAATTCTCCAAATGACACAACTTGCGATACCTGGTCTGAAATCGTTTCTGCGTGAACCTTCATTACTGGAATCAAACAGAAACACAGCATAAATAGTACCAAACCAATCAATCCATATCTTTTCCCTAAGTGTCTTGTATGTTTCATTTTTCTAATAATCCTTTCCTGTTAAATAATAATGTTCCCAATAATATTTGCCATCCAAGGCAAGATCCTTGCTCTCTTCAATGATATGATTTGACCAGCCGTTTTTAGACAAATAATAATCGTAACGCTCATAACCGCCACCTACCGGGTCATCCCATGTACAATCAATGTAGTACCATGTACCATTTACCTTAACACGGTTCCATGCATGTCCTCCAGTTGAGCCGGTAGAATTGGTTGCCTGACCAGATACAACCTCGCATTCTAATCCTGCGGCCGTTGCCATCATATAGAAAGCAAACGCATAACTCTGACAGACACCTTCTCCATGTAATAAGACGCCACTTGCTCCATATGCCCAATTTTCTGCACTGGAATAATCACCATTATTCACATAATCCGCATGGTAAATCAGATAATCATGAATTGCCTTTACTTTGTCATCCTCACTCATACCTTCTGTAATGATTTGATCTACTATGGAAAAAGCCTTATCAAATACTTCCTTGCACTCCGGCGCATACCCGACAGCATCTTTCTTTATAAGCACATCTTTTACATTGTAAGTAACATTAATTTCTTTTTTATAGCTTATTGAACCAGAGGCAACTTCAATTACATGTTTTCCCGCTGTATAAACCACACTGTCCGGCATTGGTTCTCCATCCAATAATAGAGAAATTCCCTGTTTTCTTAGCTTGGACGGAGTGAATTTTTCTCCTTCATCCAAATCAGAAGACACTCCCACCTTATAAGAAGTACCGGCATATATTTCACAGAGATCCGGTTCTCCATACCATTCGCCAGTCAATATCTCGTTTACAATATTCTCCGGGGAATAGACCGTAAGCCTGGTGGACTTTTTAAAAGAACCGTACGAATAATCCAGACTTCCCCATCCAGGACTCCGTATTCCTTTACACAATCCATTTCCAGCCACCTCTGAATAAGCACACGAAAACGTTAATTTCACCTGACTGGTATCATACCGATCTGATATCAGTTGGAACTGAAGCTTCTGACCAACAAGCACCGTTTCCTGATTCAGCCGCACATCACTTGCTTTTTCCGGT